>CAZQYT010000009.1:0-15766 GCA_964597475.1 uncultured bacterium
CAGTTCGGTTCTTATTATCCGTCATAACCTCCATCATTATGGCAGCACCACCAGGGCCATACCCTTCATAAACATAATTTTCATATTTGACCCCAGGCAAATTCCCCAAACCCTTATTAATTGCTCTTTCAATATTTGCAGCAGGCATATTAGCATTTTTTGCATTTTTAATTGCAAGCCTTAAAGATGGATTCATGTCTGCATCACCTCCTCCTTCTCTAGCTGCCAAAGTAATGTCTTTTGAAATCCTTGTAAAAATAGCACCTCTTTTAGCATCTGCAGCACCTTTTTTACGCTTAATCGTTGACCATTTACTATGACCTGACATTACACTCCATTATTTAATTTAAAATATGATGAAATTTAATCAATTTCAGCACTTAGATTTATACATAAATTATTGTATTAACCTGATGCCTTCTTTTTCAATCCAACCAATTTTTCCATCTAAAAGTTCAATTTCAAACCAATTTTGTTTCATCTGCCCAATCTCAACTTTCAGACCTTCATTTACTTCAAATAAACGTGTAGAAAATTCATCAGGCTCTGAAAACGCACTTATCTTATTTTGATAAATAATCCCTTCTACATTAGAGTTTTTATTAATAATTGAATGCAATGTAATAAATAAACTAAGGAAAAACATGGTTAATGTCATACTTGATGCATATTGCAATAAATCAATTAAAACAATTTTTTTAATCGTAATGATAAAAACAGACAAAAATAATAAACACGTACTAATGAAAATCCAAGTACTAGATGAATATTGTTCATTAATAGACATATAAAATTTTAAATAAAATGGAGGGTCTGGAAATTCAACACGATCCTTGACTTTTAAATTGGCTAATTTCAAATTATACTTTGCATCATGATGATTAGGCTCAATCATTAAACAACTTTCATAAGACCAAATAGAACCTGCGATATCTCCTAAACGATAATATGCATTTCCTAAATTATAATATAATTCAGAAGAACTCCAACCATTCTCTAAAATATTTTCAAACTCTTGTACTGAAAATTCAAATTGATTGTTTTTATATGCTTCCATACCTTTTTCATAATGAATTCCATCTTCATTTGAAATGGCAAATAAAAAATAAAAATTAATAATAAATAAACTTTTAACACCAAACACTATCAGCTACCTTCAATATTTTTTTCACATTTCTAACATCAATATTCTTTTCTTCACTTGAGAGAGGGGCGAAACGTCCAACTCAATGATTTTTAATATTTGTTTTAATTCTGCACAAATTTCCCCTGCCCCATGCTTCTCAAATAAATATATGATTTCATCATTAGAATATTCTACTTTCATAGTACTCATTTTCTCATTTAAAAAAATTATGATGGCATTATAAATTTGTACATATTCCTCATCTTTCTCCATACCGCCAACAATTAAAGACTGAAGTGCCAATTTCAATGCTCTCCTTGCCCTTTTATTTGTATTATTTAATCCTCTCCTGCTTTTAGAATAATCAACAACTCCAGGGGTTATAAAAAAAACACCTGATAGTAATATTAAAAAAATAGAAATATTTGATACCAATCTATCATTTTTATTTTTCCATTTCGGCCTAGATTCATCTAAAAAGTGTATGTCTTGAGCCATTAATACTATTTCCTCTTTTGACAAGCCCATTGAATTTGAAGTTATTTTTTCAGTAGGAGATACATTTAAATAATAATCAATTGTAGCTTTAGAAACCCACTCTTTTAAAACAGGGTCAAAATAATTCAATGTTAATTTAGGAATATGTATTTTTCCCGCGAATCTAGGTATTAATACCCATTCAATTTTCTTTTCACCTCCAATTTTATCTCCCAATGAATTAGCATTCACTATAATTTCTGGTTCAAATACCTCTAATTCATTTGGAAAAGAAACATCCAATAAATCAACTACTTGAATATTACCAACGCCATCAATTTCAACTTCAAATGTAATTGCTTGGTCTTGCTTCAACTCATTAGAATCAATCTTTGATTTGATTTTCCAATTACCAACAATTGCAGACACTTCACCTTTACTATTTAAAGGAAGTGGCTTGACATTTAAAGTAATTGAATTAGTAGAAATTGTAAATTTCTTTGAAGGAGGGCCAAATAAACTAAAATCATTCCAACGTTGTTGATGTTCCCGTATTCCAATTACGGCAATCATTGGATCTATTTCAATTTTACCAGACTTTGTAGGGAAAAGAGCAATTTTTTTTATTGTTGCAGCATAATATCCAACACCATTTTTACTCACTTCTTGTAAATTCAAGCTTTTAGGTGAAAAAATTTCTTCACTCCAAAAACCTTTATATTTTGGAAGTTCTTCATCAAAGCTAGTCACATCAACTTGAGTATATAATGTGTAAACTAAAGTTATTTGTTCGCCTCTATAAGGAGATGGATTATCTATTTTCGCATCTATAAAAAATTTTGATATATTACTGTTATTTAACTTTTCTCTATCACTTACCATAATTATTATTGGTTTAGAAGTAAATGTAATTCCATCAATAATAATTTTAAATGCTGGAATTTTCATATGACCTACTTTATTTGGGATCAATGTCCAAGACAAAGTTACTGTTTTACTTTTCTCCATATTCCCATTTATAAATTGTACATTGGTAGAGCTAGATTGATTAGGCCCATTTAATATTTTAAAATCAGAAAATGAAGATAATTCAACATCAGGTTTACCATTAAAATTCTTCGCAATAACAGATAAAGTGATAGAATCTCCTTCATTAATCCTCCTCCTATCAACAGTCACATCAACAGAACCTTCCGCCCATAATATACTAAATGCAAATAATATAAATAAAAATCTCATCACCAATCTTTTTCCAAATTACGATAACCCATTGCTTTATATTTTTTATTTTTTATGTTATTTTCATTTGCTTTCAAAGCATTTAAAATAGCCTCTGCCTCTTGTTTACCTAATTTTTTTTCTTCATCCATTTTAGAAGTATTTTCTTGTTGATCTGTAATAGAATTCTCATTAGACTCATTTTTTTTCTTTACTTCATCATTGGTATCTGATTGAGATT
Organism: uncultured bacterium; assembly: GCA_964597475.1. Taxonomy (GTDB): domain Bacteria; phylum Fidelibacterota; class Marinisomatia; order SCGC-AAA003-L08; family D37C17; genus JAYZCM01. The sequence goes on from CAZQYT010000009.1 coordinate 3,063, forward strand.
TTTGATTTTCACTGGGATTAGATTGAACTTGATCTTTTTCATTATGAGGTTCATTTTTCTCACCATTATCTTGATCTCCTTCATCTTCATTAGTATTTTTATTTGACTTATTATCTTCCCCTCTTTCATCTTGCTGATCATTCTTTATTTGCTCACCATTATTTTTCTGATCATTTTCATTCTGCTTCTGATTGCCAATATCATCTTCTTTCTTTTGTTTTAATTGCTCTTGTAGCATCAATTTACTTAATTCATAATTATATCTAATATCAGAATCTTCAGGATCAAGTTCTAAAGCTTTACGATACAATTCAACACTCTTTTCAAATTCACCTTTTTCATTAAAAACATTTCCTAAATTATATAGAACTTGTGCATCCTCTTTAAGCCCTTGATTTTTTAATGCTTTGCCATAATTTCTTATTGCAGATTCATAATCACCATTAAAAAAATTTAAATTTCCTAAATTATAATATAATTCCTGTTCATCAGGATATTTCTCAATCAATTGAACATATTTTTCTAAAGCATTTAATAATTCAATGTTATCATTTTGAATATCATCATTTAATATTTCATTAGTTTGTGAAAAAAGCACAAATAAAAATAAATTTATACATACAATTTTTTTAATTTTAAAAAAAAATCTATTCATTATACATTTTTACTAAATCTTCCTTGCCACATAACTTCTTTTTTATAACGAGTAGGAATAAAAAATTCTATTATAAATAATAAAAATCCCATTAATAAAAAAATTTGATATCTATCTTCATACTGAGAAAAAACATGTGATTTTATTTCTTTTTTCTCCATCTCTTTTATTTTATTTAATATTGGCGAAATTGCATTTGCTTGATTCTCAATTCTTACATAAATTCCATTAGTAATATCTGAGATTTCACTTAAAACTAATTCATTTTAAGTACTTGTAACAACTTGTCCTACAATATTTTTTTTAAAATCTTTTCTATTTCCAAAATCATCTAAAATAGGTATTGGCGCACCACTAGAAGTGCCAACTCCCAAAGTATGAATTAAAATGCCCATTTCTTTTGCTTTTTTTGCAAAATCAATCGCAGCACCTTGATGATCTTCTCCATCTGATACTAATAATAAAACTTTAAAATTATCATTATCTTCTTTTATATTTTTTAAAGCCAACTTAATGGCTCCGGCAAGATCTGTTCCCTGATTATAAATTAAATCTGTATTCATCATATTTAAAAATAATCGAGCAGCAGAATAATCTTCTGTTAAGGGACAATGTAAATGTGCAGAACCAGCAAATGCTATCAATCCAACTCTATCTCCATTTAAACTATTTAATAATCTACCCAATTCATACTTCGCCTTTTCCATTCTTGAAGGTTTTACATCTGTTGCATTCATGCTACTTGAGGTATCAAGTAAAATCAATATATCAATGCCTTCACGAGTTAGTTCAGTCAATTTTACCCCAATTTGTGGCCCAACAGATCCAAAAATTATAAAAAAAATACCTAAAATCAGCAATCTAGAACGCAAATGAATATTTCTATTGTTCACATGATTTAGCAAGAATGACCTTACGGGCTTTATTCCTAAATCTTTAAATTTCATTCTATTTTTTCTACCTTTATGTACATACCATAGGATAATAATGAAAAAAGGAATGAAAAGAAAAAACATTTCTGGGAATGTATAGCGAACCATTAGAAAATTTTATTAAAAATACCTCGAAATAATAACATTAAAAAAAATGAAGCAAAAGCTGCAGGTATTGAAAACCATCCATATAATTCTCTATAATTTTTATATTCAGTCACATTGATTTCCGTACGTTCAAGCTTATCTATTTCATCATAAATTATACCCAATGATTCATTATCGGTTGCTCTAAAAAATTTACCATTAGTTATTTCAGCAATTTCTTTTAGCGTTTCTTCATCAACATCTACCTGGACCTTTTGAATTACTTCTCTACCCCAAACATCTACCATGGGATAAGGTGCATAGCCTCTAGAACCAGCTGCAACCGTATATATTTTAATGCCAAATTGAGTTGCTAATTCTGCAGCTGTTAATGGATCTAATTCACCCTTATTATTACTTCCATCAGATAATAAAATAATAGTTTTAGATTTTGCTTCACTTTCTCGTAATCGATTGACTGCATTTGCAATTGCCATTCCAATTGCAGTACCATCATGTTCTTGATCAATGATTTTAATTTGTTCAGTAAAATCAAGTAAAACATTAATATCTCTTGTCAAAGGACATTGTATATATGAAACACCTGCAAAAACTATCAAACCCAATCTATCGCCAATTCGACCCCTAATAAATTTCTTGGCAACATTTTTAGCTGCACCTAATCTATTAGGCTTGAAATCTTGAGCTAACATTGAAGAGGATTGATCTATTACTAAAAGGATATCAATTATTTCAGTTTTAGTTTCTTGGATAGTATTTACAATTCTTGGACGAGAAAGAGCTATGATTATTAATAACAAAATAAATAAACGAAAAAAAATGAAAAAAATATTTTTCATTCGCCCATCATTCATCACTTGCTTAGGAATTAAATCTGTATTAGAAAATCTCAATGTAGCTTCATTGGCATGCCCTTTTTTAACATACCAAAAAAATAATATTGGCAAAAAAATAAGAAGGATTAAGTAATGAGGGTCATGAAATTCCATTGATAATTAGCATACTTGTCATTAAATAAAATGTTTCTAAAAATGAAAATTTTTAATCAATCACTATTTTTATCATCAGATACAGAGTCAGCGGCATTTTTTACTTCATCCTTGATTTCTTTTGTAGCCTTTTTAAATTCTTTTAAACCTAGACCTATTCCTCTTGCTATTTCTGGAATTTTTTTTCCACCAAATAAAATTATTATTGCTAAAACTATTATTATTATTTGCCAGGGACCTATCGCCATATACTCTCCTATTTAAAATACCTTAAAAAATACCAAGAAATTATTATTCCTAAAAAACTTATGACACTTACATCAATAAACAAACCTGTCTTAAATCTCATAATGGATAATTCAACCCAATTATTTGATTTAACTCCCCAACCAATTGATTTGCTAGATAAGAAAAAATCTTTGACTACACCTTCAGGTAAAATATTTCCAATAAATTGAGCCAATATTGAACTTATTATAATACCAATAAATAAAACTAAAAAAACAAAACCAATTGATCTTTTTTGATCTATCTTCATTATGTTTGACCCAGCAAAGATTTAAAAATTTTCAAACCATCCTTGGAGCCTAATATTGATTCTGCAGCTCTTTCAGGATGAGGCATCATTCCTAAAACATTTCTTTTTTCATTAATTATTCCTGCAATCCCCTCCATGCTCCCATTTGGGTTTCCATCTCGATTTTGAACGTAGCGAAAAACAATTCTATCTTCATCATTTAATGCTTCAAGAGTATGAGGATCTGCAATATAATTACCTTGTTTATGCGCTATTGGCATAACTAGTTTTTCATTTTTCTTCAAAAATCTAGTATACATCGAATCAGTAGTAGCAACTTCTAGAGTAACATTTTGACTTAAAAAACGAACATTCTTATTTACGATTAATGAACCAGACAACAATCCAGATTCAATTAGAATCTGAAAACCATTACAAATACCAAAAACAGGTTTTCCACGCCTTGCTTCCTTAATTACTGATTCCATTATTGGGGAAAAACATGCAATTGCACCAGTTCTCAAATAATCTCCATAACTAAAGCCACCTGGAATTATAATTCCATCATATTTTACAAGATTATTTTCTTTATGCCATACAAAATCAACTGAAATATTTAATACGCTACTAAGAACATGATATGCATCATGGTCACAATTTGAACCAGGAAAAACTATAACAGCAACATTCATCATTTTTCTATAAGCTCATATTTATAAGTTTCAGTATTTGGATTGGCAAGAAGTTTACGACAAGATTCATCTGTAATTTTATCTGCTTCATTTTTAGAAATCCCATTAAATTCCATTTCAATGTATTTACCCATTCTAACAGAATTAATTTTATTAATTCCAATTGAATTCAAAGCGTGATTTATCGTTTGGCCTTGAGGGTCTAAAATGCCTTCTTTATAGCTAATGTATATTTTTGCTTTCATTTACTTTTCCTTTCAAAAAATCAATCAACAACACCTACATTTTCTAAATTTTTCTTAATACGAGATTCAACATCCCCTACAAATGGTTCAAATTGAACACCAGTTAAAATATGAAACAACTCAATGTATTGTTCGGCTAGTGAAATTCTAATATCATCAGTTAATTTAGGAGGAGTCCCCTCTCCAGAAAATCCTTTTTCAATTAACCACTGACGAATATTTTCTTTATCTAACATTTTTTGTTTTTCTCCAGATAAATATCTGGAATCATATTCATCTGCCATCCAATATCTACTTGAATCTGGCGTATGTATTTCATCAATAACAATCAATTCATCATCAACCATGCCAAATTCATATTTAGTATCAACTAAAATAAGTCCTTGATCAGCTGCCCACTTTTGCCCTGCATCAAAAAGTTCAAGTGCATACTTTTCTGCTTTGGCATAAATTGATTCTTCAACCAATCCATTTACTATTGACTCTCTAGAAATAGGTTCATCATGCAAACCATATTCAGCTTTGGTAGAAGGTGTTAAAATAGGTGTGTCAAATTTTTGATTCATTTTTAAATCATCTCGCAACATAAAACCATACTGTCCATTTATTCCAGATGAATATTCTCTCCAAAGACTACCCGTTATATATCCTCTCACTATGACTTCTACAGGTAAAGTTTTAGCTTTTTTAGCAATAAGAACTTGAGGGTCAGGAGTTGAAATAATATGATTTGGAGCTATGTTTTTAGTTTTATCAAACCAAAAATTTGCAATTTGAGTCAGTATTTGACCTTTAAATGGAATAGTGCCTAAAACATGATCAAATGCTGAAACACGATCAGTAGTAACCATGATAATTTCATCATCCATATGAAAATTTTCTCTCACTTTGCCTTTGTAATGCTTACCTAATTCAGGGGCATTAAATTCATTTAACGTATAAGACAGTTGCTCTTTTATTTTATTCATTTTATTATCTCCAATCTTTTATATACTTTATTTATATTCTTCATAACTTTACTTAAATCAAATAATTCATCAATTTCATCATCATTTAAAAGCAAAGAAATATCTTCATCTACTTTTAATAATGACTTAAAAATTTTTTTCTTTTCCCAAACTTGCATGGCATTGCGCTGCACCATTGCATAAGCATTTTCCCTTGTAGCACCTTTTCTTACTAATGCCAAAAGAACTTCCTGACTAAAAATTAGGCCACCCGTAAGTTCTAAATTCTTCCTCATATTATTAGGATAAACTAATAAATTTTCAATAAGAAAAATCATTTTATTAAGCATGTAATCCATTATTGTTGTCGAATCAGGTATGATTATTCTCTCAACCGAAGAATGAGAAATATCTCTTTCATGCCACAATGCAACATTCTCCATTGCGACCATGGCATTACCTCTTAAAAGTCGAGCCATCCCTGTAATACGCTCAGTAACAATAGGATTCCTTTTGTGTGGCATTGCTGAAGAACCTTTTTGACCTTTTTGAAAATATTCTTCAGCTTCTAATACTTCAGTTCGTTGCAAATGACGAATTTCAATAGCAATTTTTTCGAGTGATGCTGCCATATTTGCTAAACTAGTTAAATACTCAGCATGATGATCACGTTGCACAACTTGACTTGATACTGTCGCAGGCTCTAAACATAACTTTTTACAAACTTTTTCTTCTATTTCTGGATCTAAATGTTGATATGTACCAACAGCACCAGAAATCTTTCCTGTTGAAATTGTTTCTACAGCACGCTCCCATCTATAAATATGCCTTCCAATCTCTTCACTCCAAAGTGCTAATTTTAACCCAAATGTTATAGGCTCAGCATGCACACCATGAGATCTGCCTATCTGATATGATTCTTTATGCTCCTTTGCTTTTTCCCTTAAAACATTTTTAAATGTTTTAACTTTAGATAAAATAATTTCTCCAGCCTCTTTACACAAAAGAGCCAAAGATGTATCCAGAAGGTCAGAAGAAGTCATACCCATATGAATAAACCTAGATTCTGGACCAATATTTTCCGCCATGTTAGTTAAAAATGCAATCACATCATGACGAGTAGTCTTCTCTATTTCTAAAATTCTATCAACAGAAAAATCAGCTTTCTGTTTAATAATATCAAATGCTTCCTTAGGAACCTTCCCTTCATTAACTAAAATTTCCGTAACAGCTAATTCTACTTTTTTCCATGTTTCATACTTATTCTGATCTGACCAGATTTTAGCCATTTCTGGAGTATTATATCTTTCAATCATATTTTAATTCCCGCCATTTTGATTTTGGTTCTTCTAAAACTAATCTTAATTCCATAGTATTATTTTCACGTATTATTTTTAATAAAATCTCATCTCCAACTTTTAATAAATCTTCATCTATTACATAAAAAACATCTTTTGCTGTATTAATTCTTCTATTATTGACTGTCAATATCACATCACCTATTTTCAACCCGGCCTTTTCTCCAGATGAATGTTTCTCTACATCTGTAATAATCACACCTTCAGAAGAAGGTAACCTTAAGTATCTTTGCATAACTTTATCTATCGATTGCACATGTAAACCTGTAGTATAACTACGCTCTACTTTACCATATTTTTTCAAATCTTTAACAACTTCTTTCACTCTATTAATTGGTATGGAAAAACCAATACCAATTGAACCAGAAGAATAATTTGAACCTGTCATTATGAATGTACTAATACCTATGACTTCACCCAATGCATTTATAAGTGGGCCACCACTATTACCTGGATTAATTGATGCATCCGTTTGAATCATATCTTGATAAACATGGCCCGATTCTTTCAATCCAAAATCCATGTTGACTCCACTAATTATTCCGGCGGTAGCAGTAGGCTTATTATTAACATCAAAAAGTCCCAATGGATTTCCAAGAGCAATAGACCATTCTCCTACAATAAGTTCATCAGAATTCCCTAACTCAGCATATGGCAAATTATCATCATCTATCTTTACTAATGCTATGTCAGAGGGATTATCAATACCAATGACTTTTGCATCATACGTTTTTCCTCCAGATAAAGTTACAATAACTTCTAATGCATTATCTACCACATGAGCATTAGTAATTATATAACCATCTGGGCTAGCCAAAACACCTGAACCCATATTGTCTACTTTAAATGTTTGAGTATATGGTAAAAATCCTCCCCAAAATGGATCAAAAAATGGACTTACATGCTTTTGTTTCAACTGAGTCACATTGATCCCTACAACAGACGTAGATGCTTTTTCAATTGCCTTTGTAATTGCAGTTTGTCGAGAATATTGCAGATCATTCGACAAATCTGCCATAAGTATGCTAATGAAAAAAAATATTAACAAAAATCGATGTAATGAAAAAAAACTATTCATAAAATACTTTTTTTAAAAATAATCCTTTGGCAGGAGCCCTAACAACCATGATTTTTCTTTCACGATTTTTAATTAATGATATAAAATCAAGCAAATCATATTTGCCTCTTGCAACTTCTATCATTGTACCGACAAGATACCTGACCATATGTTGTAAAAAACGATTAGCACGTACAATAAAAAATAATTTTTTTCCATCATCTTTCCAATCAGCTTTTAACACATTACATATTTTATTTTCAACTTCAGATGTTGATTTACAAAAGGATGAAAAATCATGCTCTCCTAATATTTGTTTTGCACACTCATGTAATAATTGGATGTCAACTTGCCATTTAAGCTCTGCAACATAATGCCTATTTATTGGAGAATAATGCTTTACTAAATGATATTCATACTCTCTTGCCTTTGCAGAAAATCTCGCATGAAAATCCCTATCAACTTCTCTCACAGAATCTATCCTAATATCTTTTTTCAAATTACCATTTAATGCTTTTTGCAACTCGTTTGAAGACAACTGGGCACCAAGCTCAACATGGGCAACTTGCGCCATCGCATGGACTCCAGCATCAGTTCTACCTGCTCCCATTAAACTAATCTTATCATTTGAATAAATCTTAGAAAGAGCTTTTTCAATATCACCCTGCACAGTCCTCCCTTTTGCCTGAATTTGCCAGCCATGAAACTGAGAACCATCATATTGAATAATCAACTGATATCTCACTTTAATCAATTAACAATCATAATTATAATCATACAGAGGTTAAATTTAATTATTTTCATGAATTGATAGAAAATAATATCCTAAAAAATATCAAAATTTTTTAAATTTCATGTCAATGCTATATGTGGGGTAAAAAACATTACTTATATTTTTAAAACAGCCAATTGCAAATTCCATTTTTTCAATAAATGCAATAGAATCATTTATTTTTTTTAATGGAAAAAAAAATGCAATATCAAACGTTATCCCTGAAAATTCATTATTTGCCAAATCATTAACTGATACCAAACTACCACCAATATTAAATTCATTTAATTTAATCGTATACAATAATTGAGGGAAAAAAATGTCTGTTTTTTCCAATATAAATCGAGGACCTATTGCAGTTGACAAATCAATATGTTTATTAGAAAAAAACTGATGCATTAAACCAAAATAAATTTGATTCTCATTAGGAGTATTTGAAAAATATCCATGAATGTCTATTTTTTCTTCCAACCCATAACTAATAACAAAATATGTTTGACCATATTCAATAATATCAAATGGATTTATTGTACAATCTAATTGCAATCTCCCCTTTCCAACTACACTCCCATGATCAAATCCTCCAGAACAGATTACAAATTGAAAATTAAATAATAAAATAATTTTGAAAATTTTATTTAAATAAACCATTACATTTAATTTACGACTTTAGACAGGAACCATATTAATTTATATCAACAAATGTATTATAAATTTATTACAATTCTAATGTATGTTCACTTTATTTATGCTACCATACCAGGTGCTTTTTCCATTACTCGCATCCAATATGATGGTGGAGGTGATTGGTACTCAGACCCAAGTTCCATTCCTAATCTATTAAAATATGTGGGAAATAATACAAACATAATTGTTGATCCTCAAGAAAAGCGAGGAAAAATTGGTGATGATGTATTTAATAGTAATAATTATTTTTATTTAACAGGCCATGGAAACATAAAATTTACTGACAATGAGATTCAAATCCTTAGAGATCATTTATTAAATGGAGCTTTTTTACATGCAGACGATAATTACGGTATGGATAAAACATTTAGGAAAGAAATGAGAAAAGTTTTTCCAGAAAAAAATTGGATTGAATTACCATTAAGTCATCCAATATTTAATATTTTTTATAAATTCCCAAATGGATTACCAAAAATACATGAACATGATAATAAACGACCAAAAGCATTGGGACTTTTCAATGAAGGGAAATTGATGATTCTTTATACATATGAATCTGATTTAGGAGATGGATGGGAGAATCCTGAAGTACATGAAAACCCCATCGAATTACATGAAAAGGCTCTTAAAATTGGAACTAACATAATCATATACGCCTTGAATAAATGAAAAAAAAATCCATAATAAAAAACTTCATAAATAAGTATAGAATACAAAAAGTTAAAAATGAATTAGCTAAAGAACTATTATGCCTTGCTATTATTTTTATTATTTTCTTTTTATCATTAAGTATTTTAGAATCAATTTATTATTTTTCTCAACCTATTAGATCAATTATAATCAATTATTATTTAGCGATTACATTCTCTATTTTAATATTTGTTTTTTTTAAAGCATTATTAAATGCAAATTCATTTTTCTCTAATAATTCAGATGAATTATTAGCAAAAAATTTGAAAACAAATAAAATTGATTTTAATGATCACTTATTAAATGCGCTCCAATTAGAAAGTTCATTAAATGAGATAAAAAATGGAAAAGATTTAGCTGAAAAAGCCATAAATACAATCAATTCTAAATTAAATGACATTTCACCATCAACTTTTAAAAAACCAATACCATATAAATTAAAAAAAATATTTTCTTTTTGTTTAATTATTTCAATCTTACTTGGAATTACAATGAATAAAACATTACCTAATGCTTTTTCAAGATTAATTCAACCTTCAAAAGAATTCCAAAAACCCATACCATTTACTTTAAAATCACTATCAAAAAACAAACAAATCTTAGGTGGGGATAGTCTGAAAATTGCAATAGCAGGATATGGAGAATTACCAAATGAAATCAACATCTTTTGGAAGAATAAAGATGATTCCGGGTATGAAACTGTCAATTTAAATAATGAAATTTACAATCATGACTTTTTAAATATCAGAAAAAATACCATCTATTGGGCAAGTCATAAATCTAATTCATGGTTTTCTCCATGGAAAGAAATCACAACTTCACATGATACGATTTTTGTCATTGACCGTCCAATCATAAAAGAAATTTCATTTACTATTACTCCTCCAAAGTATACCAATGAAAATAAAATCATACATCCTGGCAATATAACCAAAATATTAATGCCAGAAGGAAGCAGCCTAAATATTTCAGGAGAATCTACAAAAACACTTGATAGCGCATGGTTAATGCTTAATGATATCAAACACCCATTATTCACGCAAAAAAAATACTTTAATGGAATTTTTCAAATTAAAAAAAGTCAATTAGCAACCATTATGATCAAAGATGTAAATAATGTGAAAAATTTACATCCACCAAATTATCAAATAAATATTGCCTTAGATCAGCCGCCTGAAATTACCATTTTGAGCCCTACAAAAGAATTTGAACTTACAGAGTCAAATATGATTGGCTTTGACATTCACGCTACTGATGATTATGGTTTTTCTGAAGCATGGATAGAATACAAAATAAAAGCACCTGAATATTTGGTTCAAGATACAAACTATTATAAAAAAACCATTAAAGAAATTCAAAAAAATGTCAAATCACAACAGCTATATCATGAATGGAACACAAACGAATTAAACTTAGCCCCTGAAGATGAATTGCACATATTCATAAAATTTTCTGATAATAATAATCTATCATCTCCATCAATCTCTTCATCTAGATTAATGATAGGCAAATATCCTACCATGGAAGATTTATTCCAACGCATTGAACAAGAAGAAGCGAAAATTGAAGATTTTGGAGAGAGCGTCCAAATGACATTGGATGATGTGCAAGAATTAGTTGAAGAAATGGAACTGGAGCTATTAAAATCAGAAGAGATTACCTGGGAACAAGAACAAAAGATTGAAGAAACAATGGGGAAAATGGATGACATTTTTTCTCAAATAGAGAATATACAAGAAACATTGAAAAAAATTGAAGATGAAGCCGAAAAAAATAACTTAATCAATGATCAATTAATAGAAAAATTTTCTCAATTCCAAGAACTATTGGATGATATGATGACGCCAGAACTTTTGGAGGCAATGGAAAACGTGCAAAATGCAATGCAAGAAATGGATCCCCAAAAATTACTTGATGCATTAGAAAATTTTGAATTTGACATGGAAGCCTTTGAAGAACAATTAGATCGGTTCATTGACATGTTTGAATTGGCTATTGCTGAACAAAAAATGGATGAAGTTATAAAAAAATTAGAAAAATTATTAGAAGAACAAAATAAAATTGTTGCAGAACTGAAAAATGATGGCAAAAAAGATTTTAAAACTTTATCTTCTAGAGAACGACGACAAGAAGAGAAATTTAAAATGCTTACTCAATCAATGGAAGAAGCTTCAAATGCAATGGAAAAACTTTCCCCTAATGCAGCAAAAGATTTATCTAGTTTATCTGAAAGCAATTTGTCTAAAAGCATTTCAAATGATTTAAATCAAGCTAGAAAAGAAATGCAAAATAATGATCAAATTTCTCAAAAAACTGCAGCGGAAGCAGAAATCGGGCTAGAAGAAATTTTAGAATTATCACAAAACATACAATCAAATTTTCAAGAAGAAACTTTAAATGAAATGTTACGAGAAATTTTGGCCATTATTCAAAATCTATTATTCATTTCACAATCACAAGAAAATCTATTAATTGTGACTCAGGATTTACGCTCTAGAAGTCCAATGTTAATAGAAACAGCAAAAAAACAAGATAAAATACTTAGAGAAAATAATCAATTCATGTTCCAACTAACTGAACTATCTAAAAAAACTTTTCATATTTCACCTGAAATTGCAAGTGAAATTGGCAAAACCAAAGCTGCAATGAATAAAGCAATTTCTAAATTAGAACAAAAACAAACTTCTATAGCAAAACAACAAATGAATAAAGCATTAGAAGGTTTAAATCAAACCGCAAATCTATTATTACAATCTGCCAATCAAATGCAAATGAGCGGATCAGGTTCAGGCATTGAACAATTTATGGAACAAATGGGAAAAATGTCTGAGGCACAACAAGGGATTAATAAAGGTACATCGCTACTACCTCAACTTGGAATGATGGCACAACAGCAAATGATGCAGCAATTACAAAAGCAACAAGAACAATTGAAAAATCAATTAGAAGAATTATTAAATGAAAATAATGGAGAAGAATCAGGGGGACTATCTAAAGCTAATGAAGACATGGAAGATGTAATTGAAGACTTTAGAAACCGAGAAGTAAATAGCCG
>CAZQYT010000010.1:0-3201 GCA_964597475.1 uncultured bacterium
AAAAGCATATTATGTTTATCAATATCATCTATCTTAAAAATGCCTTCAAATATATTTTTCTTTGCAATCATATTTGCCATCTTAGCCAATGTTTTATTATTTGCAATACCTATTGAAACAGGAATGCCTGTCCATTTTTTAATTTTATGTTTTAATTTATGAGCATATTTCAAATGATCATTCTTTTTTGAAAAATCTATAAAAGCTTCATCTATTGAATAAATTTCAACTTTAGAATTCAAATCTAATAATATTGACATAACTCGATTAGAAAAATCATTATATAATGTTAAATTTGTTGAAAAAACATGTACTTTGTTTTCTTTTATAAAATCACGCTTTTTAAAAAATGGTTCACCCATTTTAAGACCAAGATTTTTCGCTTCATTAGAACGGGAAATAATACAGCCATCATTATTTGACAAAATCACTACAGGTTTATTATTTATCTTAGGATAAAAAACTCTTTCACAAGAAACAAAAAAATTATTACAATCTACAAGAGCGATCATTTAAACTTTTTAATTGAGGCTATCACAACACCCCAAATCTCAAACTCTGCATCCAAAGCAATTAAAATAGATCCATATCCTTCATCATTAAAAGAAAGATAAGGTTCACCCTTAATGATTAATAATTTTCTAACTATAAGTTCACCATTGAATATTGCAATTACAATGTCACCATTTCTTACATCTAATGATCTATCAACAATTAAAAGATCTCCATTATATATTCCTGCATTAACCATAGAATCTCCACTTGCATAAGTCAAAAACGTTGCGGCAGGATGCTTAATTAAATATTCATCTAAACTAATTGAAGATTCACTAAAATTTTCAGAAGGAGAAGAAAAACCTGTATATGCATATTGCATTCTTTTATCAGTATCATTAAGCATTAATTATATTTGCGAAATACAGCCAATACAATACCATTTATCTTGAAATCATCTGCTTCTTTTATATAAATAATATTATAATTAGAATTCTGCGGATGCAGTTCTACACCATTATTGCCTAAATAATATCTTTTTAAAGTAGCCTCATTATTTAACAAAGCCACAATAATATTTCCATTAGAAGCAATTTCTTTTTTTCTAATAATAACATAATCTCCATCTAATATATGATCATCAATCATTGAATCACCATTGACTTTTAGTACATAATTTTCACTATTTATATATTCCCTAGGGACTTCCATATATTCATTATTTTGAAATACTTCAATAGGACTACCTGCTGCAATAATGCCTAAAAATGGCAATTTATTATCAATATTCTCTTCTAATACAGATAATGCTCTCTTACCATTTTTACCTTTCATTCTCTTAATGACATTTTCCTTTTCTAATTGCTTAACATACCAATCAATAGTACCTAACGAATTAATACTTAATCCTGACATAATTTCTACAAATGTAGGTGGTCGATTATTAGTATAAGTAAATGTTTTAATAAAATTAACAAAACGTTGTTTCTTAGGTGAAAGATATCTCATAAACTACTTTCCATTCATATTAAAATTACTCGTATGTTTATCGTATGTATTATAAGGAAAAAAATTAATATAAATTTATACTTTTTAAAAAAATATAAATTTAATGTGATATATGTCAAATTTTTAATACAAACAAGGAAATAAATTTCTTCGTAAGAATCATGTTACTTCTTACCCAAAATATCTCCTTATTTTGGCCTTGATGGACAATAAACTGCCCCTTTTAAGGGGCAGTTTTATTAAATTTTATTTTATTAATTATTTTTTTACTACTAAAAAAATAATTATGCTTTTTAAAATAATAAAATAAATCTCTTAAATGAGTCAAAGAAATAATTTTGAATGGAAATTTATGTGTAATTTGCTGAGCATAATGATAAATCTCAAAATCAGGATAAAAACATATTTTTTTTCCCGCCAACCAAACCCTTAAAGAATAGTCAACATCTTCAGGGGAGTAGAAAATATTCTCATCAAAATATCCCACTAAATCAACATTTTTCTTATCTATTAACCAAAATGCAGATATAGCAGTATCTACCATATGAGGGGCCTTGAAAGGAAAATTAACATAATAATCACGATTACTAGAATTAAAAAAAGTGAAAATATCAATTAATTTTAACAGTTTTACATCTAATGTGGGAAATTTCTTACATGATTGCTGAATAGAACCATCAGGATATCTAATCATAGGAGCTAAAATCCCTATCTCTTTATTATTATTCAAATAATTTAACATTTCTAAAAAACCTTTTTTATCAAATTTTACATCTGAATCTATAAAAGCCAAAATGTCACCATTACTTTTTTTAATTGCCATATTTCTTGTAATGGTTGTCCCTAAATTTTTACTTAATGAAATAATTTCAACATTATAGCTAGCAGAAGTTTTTAAATTTAAAAGCTTATCAATCGTACCATCCACAGAACCATTATCAACTATCAGCACCTCTAACTTCACAATAGATTTTAATTGATCAATAGAAGACAAACAACCTTCAATATATGAAACAGAATTCCATGTCAAGACAATACACGATAATTTCACCTTCTTTTTCAAAATCATATCTCTATCAAATCATTATAAACATTAATGTATTTTTTTGCTACTTTAAAAGGATCATATTCCTTTTTAGCAAATTCATAACCATTTTCCACAATTTCATTAGCCTTATCTTTATTTTTCAAAAAAAACATTATTGCTTTTACAAACTCATCTTCATTCTTGGCAATCAATAAATGTTTTTGATCAATACAATCAATACCATCAATAGATACTTCAGTTGCTATCAATGGTACTTTCATTAATAATGATTCAATTATTTTAATTTTCACACCCCCTCCATATTGCAAAGGAACAATAGAAACGCTTGCATCAGAATAATATTCTTCTAAATTATCAACAAAACCCTTAACTTCAATACCATCAATCAAATTCAATGATTTTATTTTTCTTGATGGATTTTGCCCAACAATCACAAACTTAATATCATTTTTTTTCTTTATTAATGGAAAGACTTTATCAACAAACCATAATAAAGAATCTTCATTCGGCTTCCAATCCAAACTACCAACAAATAAAATATTATTAGAAATAATATTTCTTTCAGGAGATTGTAAAATATTTATTCCAGGGTTAACCACCATGCAATCTAAATCATTATTCATTTTTATCATTTTGTTTTTATCTAATTT
>CAZQYT010000010.1:3211-14840 GCA_964597475.1 uncultured bacterium
AAGAATTTTTTTATAAAAAAATTCTTAGCATACTTTAAATATCCATATAAAATCGATGATTCAACATTATGTGGACGAAAAACAATAGGCAATGAATAGTTAGCCTTTATATGTTTAGCACAATATGCCATATGCAATCTCTCTATATGAACTAATTGAATATCATTGTTTTTTAATATAAAATCAATCTGCTCAATTAAACGCTGACTAAAATACTTGCTAATAAAATAGGGTTTAGTTGAAAAAAAATTCATAATAATTTTTAAATAATTATTATTAGTTTTAAATGGTACTATTTTAAGATTACAATATTTTTTTAATGCATTACTATTTCCATTATCATTTTCACCTAATGCCAATAATGTTATATCAACTTTATTTTTAGACAAATATTTGATCGTGTTATATGTAACCATCTTAGCACCACCAATATACGGATAAGGTATCTGTGGAGATATCATTAAAATTTTCATCAAATACCTCTAATATAGCTCATTACTATGGCAGCATATTTATTTTTTTTTCTAAAAAGGCTCCTATGTCTAATTATAGATGAAAAAATCACATAATATATAAATCTAAGGACTACTCCAAAAAAAACTATACTTTTCTCAATGAGAAAATATAATGACTTATGATTTTTACGACAAAAAATCATTAAACTCTTATGAACTTCAATTGACAATCTATCAATCAAACCATCTGACATCCCTCCCCATCTATGCATTATCTCTGAATTTGGATAATATTGTACTTTCCATCCTTTTTGAATTGCCCTATAGCATAAATCAGTTTCTTCAGAGTACATAAAATATGATTCATCAAATTTACCAATACTATCAATCACTTCTCTTTTCAATATCATAAATGCCCCCATGACAACGTCAACGTCTTTAATACTATCGTAATCAAAACAAGACATATGATAACTTCCAAACAATTTAGTTTTAGGAAAAATTCTATACAGATATAAGGCTTCGACAAAAAGGTTCCAAATTGAAGGAAAGCTTTTACATGAATACTGCAAAGTCCCATCAAAATTGAGCAATTTGCACCCTACAATACCAGTATCACAACCCTCATTAACAAATTCATAAGCACGATCTATTGCTCCATTTAAAACAATTGTATCAGGATTAAGAAATAATATCATTTTACCAGAAGATAAAAGAATACCCTGATTGCATGCTTTAGAAAAACCCAAATTTTTATCATTAAAATGAATTATTATTCCTGGAAACTTTTCTTTTAATACATCATGATCCTTCCTATCACGACTATTATCAATAATAATTATTTCAAAATCAATCTTCTCTGTTTCTTTATAAATAGAATCAATACATTGAGTTATATAATCACCCATTTCATAATTAACTATAATAATTGACAATTCCATTTATTTTATTAACAAACCAATTAATATTTTTTTCATTTTAAAGATATCATTCTTTGTTGGAATAATAAAGTCAAATAAAGATAATTTTGTCATTTTAATAAGCCAATACAAACTAAATATCAATGTAAGGAAATAACCAATACTCTTTGAAAATGCAGCCCCAATTATACCGTACTTAGGGACAAGCACTAAACTGAAGCAAACACTGACCACCAATACAAAGAAAGCACTTATGGATTGAAGTAAAGGTTTGCCTAATCCTGATAAGGATACAAGGGCTACTCTAGAGACAGACATTGCAATGGAGCTTGGAATTAAAATTAAAAATGGAATTTTTGCTGAAATAAACTGAGATCCAAAGAACAATTCAATCATAAATGGACCGAAAATAATAAATAAAATACCTAGAAAAACTGTTGCAAGAAGAGTATATCTAATTGCTGAACTTAAAATAAATATTGCCTCTTCTTCATTTGATTCAGCAATTTGCGGAAATAAAATTGTACCTATTGCCATAGGCACATAAAATATAAATTCTGATACTCCTATAGAAATCGCATAAATACCTAATTTATCAATCGTGAGATAAAAAGATAAAACAAAATAATCAAGTCTATAATTAATTTCCCTAAAAACAGAACCAAAATGAATTTTAACACTATATTTTATTGTCTCAATAAATTTAGATGAATCAAATTTATTAATATTACAATTAATGATTCTTCTAGAAAGATATAAATTAATAAATAAAATAATCAATGAGGATATAATATATAAAGACACAATATTAAAAACAGAAATAAATCCAAAAAAATGCAATGCTACAAATGATAATAATAATAATAATGCCGCAAAAGTAGAAGGAAGAGATAGTGAGTTGAAAGACTTAGAACCTTGAAAAAAACCCACAATCAATCTATTAAATATTAAAAAACTTATATACATACTAATGATAACAATTGAAGAATCTGTCACATAAGGAAACAATGTATTAAGCAGCAATGATTTAACACTTAACATTGAAATTAATATTAATATAAAAAGAAAAAAAGAGATTAAGATGATAAAAATAAAAAAACTAAAAGAGAGTTTCCTATTGCGGCTCAAATAATAACTTATCCCATTTTCTAAACTACATGACATAACAATTGAAACAAGCCATGTGAATGAAATAAACAGTGCAATCGCACCTTTACCTTCTGGACCCAATGTGCGTGCGACTATAATACTACATAAAATAGCAATTAAAGCCCTTGTCAAATGAGTAGCGAGTAGAATTAGTGTTTTATTAAAATAATTCATATTTTATTTTTAAAGAAATAATAGTATCTGAGAATTTTCCCATATAACTTTTTGTTAACAAACATAATCAAAAGGGAAAAAATAGGCTTAACATTAAAACAATTTAATTGAATTGATCTTAAAAAATATCTTTTGCAATCAATTATTTCAGATTCTAAAAAACATAATTTTCCCAAGTAAAAGAAATGCTTAGAAAGCAATAGTTTGTTTTTATAAAAAATACTATGATGTCTTTTTAAAATTATTTCAATTCCTTTAATTGCCGCATAGCTATCCATTGATATAGAATCAACCTCTCTATACACATCAACTAAAGGCTCATTTATAAACTTAAAATCATAATATTGGGAGAACCTAATAAATAATTCCCAATCTTGATAGCGCGCATCAAGCAATCCATTTTCATCAAAACATTTCCGCTCAATTAATGCGCTTGACATTGCAATAAAATTATTTTTAATTATTTCGTTTTTAATATGAGAAGATTTTAAATAGTCAGCATTTATGGGTGAATATTTTCTCCCCCCACTTTCAATATACCAAAAACTAGAAAACACAATTTGCACATTATTTAGATTAGATTTAATTATATCAATTTGTTTTTCAAGTTTCCCCTCATGCCATTTATCATCACTATCTTGAAACGCAATATATTTACCTCTAGCAGACTGAATCCCTATGTTCCTTGCAATATTTGCGCCTTTATTTTTTTTGAATTTTATGTATTTAATGTATGGAGATTTATAATCAGAAATGATTTTTGTCGTATCGTCAGAAGAACCATCATCAATAATTATTAATTCAAAATTTTGATAAGTTTGATTTAAAACACTATCAATAGCCCTAGAAAGTAAATGCGCTCTATTATATGTTGGCAATATTATACTGATTTCCGGAGGTAATTTCACTATGAACTTCTTTACTAATTTTTAATTAAAAAATTATTATTACAATTAATTATAATAGAACTGATCAGGATAATTAATATTGAATTACTCTGAATCAGTTGAGGAGAGCTAAATGAAAGTGGCAGCATACCCATAAGAGAACAGAGCACGCCAAGGTTAAGGGATTTATGATTTGCGCTAAGACAAGCCTTAAAACTGTATTTATAAGCATTCTTTATTATATTAAAATAAAAAACCATAATACTAATTAAAGAAAAAATTCCCATCTTAAACATAATAAATAAAAAAGCATTATGACTATACCATGTATCAATTGTGGTACCTAATAAAATATTGTGAAAAGAATAGGTTGCACCCAATCCATAACCAACTAGAGGATTGCGCAAACATAATTTAAATAATTCCCTAGCTTCATTTGCCCTGTTTAATAATGAAGGATCTTCAAAAAGATTTAAAATTGTAAAAAATCGTTTTAAAAAAATTTCATAAAATAAAAAATTCAAATCACCTAAATACAAATATGCAATTAATAAAAATGGAAATGATATTAATAATGAATAAAAAAACATTTTCATTTTCATTTTAATATCTACAAAAAGAAATAATAAAAAAAATGATAATAAAGCTGCAACCCAGTATCCTCTAGAGAATGTTAACACAAGTGAACCTAGAGAAAAAATTATTAATAAAATACATAAGATTTTATGCCTAGTTTTTTTTAAACATAATAAATAAGAAAATGATAAAATTAAAGAAAAAAAGAATAACGGCTCATTAGTAGTCTGTCTACTAACTTCCAAATCCCAAATAAAAGATGAATTTAGAATTAAATTTTTATAATTTATAATATTTTGGATACCAAAATAAAAAACCAAACATAAAAAAAATGATAAAAGCACATTGCAATACTTGATAGAGTTTATTTTATCTTTCAGTGGAAAGTAAAATAAATATGCACTAAAAGGAATAAACTCACGAAAAGATTTCAATGAATCATTCCCATTAAATAAGGCTGTAATCAAAGAAAATATAGCAAGTAAAATAAACGAAATAATTGAATAATCAAAAATGTCATTAATAATTAATTCTTTTTTTATATTTTTTTTTTCATATAACCAGATTAAAAATATAAATATTGTAAATAAACCAAATACTATTTCACCTAATTCAATATGTTCACTGCTACTTAAAATAAAAATATGACATAGCACCCAAATGAATAAACCATAAGCAATGTCATTTATGGAAATAAAAATTATGATTAAAATTAAAGATATACTTAACCCTAATGCAGGATGTATAGAGTTGGTAATCAATAAAAGAAAATTTAAAAAAAATATACTAAAAAATGGATATATTTTAGAAAAAATCATATATAAAACAATTATTTAGACATAAGTCAGCATATGCTCAAGTCATCATTATTTGTTAAAATAAAATTTATTTTTTAAAAATAAAATATAAAAAATAACAAGAAAAGATGATGAAAAAATTGTACTCAATATTATAAGAAGTCTTTTGGGGCCATATTTAATTATAGGAATAGGTGCATTGTCTAGAACTTGTATGGTCGGTGTATCTTTCATTACATTTATTTTCGCCTGTTCATATTCTTGTGTTAAAAGAGTATATAATGTATTTTGTATTAATACATTTCGCATTAGCCCTTCTAATTTAAAAGCAAGATCAGGAACATCTGAAATTACTGGAAAATAATCACTTCTATCAACATTATCACCATAATTAATTTTTCTTAATTGGATTTTTAATTCATCAATCTGTTTTTTTAAATAATCAACTTTATGATGATTTGAATTAAGTGATTTGTTAGCAATCCCATATTCAATTTCAACTCCTAGTAGTTGCGCTTCAATTCCTGCAGCTAATTCAATTGAAGCTAAAGCTTGCTCCTCTAAAGAAACCATTTTATATTTTTCTTGAAAACTTTTAAGATTATTTTCAGCAGTATGTAAATCAATCACATTTTCTTTATATCTTTTTTCAATAAAATCTTTATAGAATGATGCTTTTTGAGATTTCAATTCTTTATTGATGGAATCTAAACTGCAAAAAAATTTGCCATATCAGACACCAACAATCTAACAAATTCTTCCTCCCCATGTGGATGGAACCAATTTGTTGATAAAAAACAGGAAATCCGAATAGTACCTTCTTCATCTACTTCAATTTCAACATCATCTTCAATTTTTTCAATCGCTTCATCGATGTTTCGAACATTATAAAAATCAATTAAATTAAATTTATTAATGACATTTACCATCATAGTTCTACTTTTTAAAATAGCAATTACCAACTTCGTTTCGTCATCTTCTTCAACTAAAAAATCACTTATGGGTCCCATTGGCAAATTAGAAAGTGAAGCTGATAATGAACTTGAAAAATTAAAATCTGATTGAGTTTTAGGTGGCATTAAAACTGCCGAAGATTTAAATGTTTTTGGTAAAAACATTGTAAAGATAAAAGAGAGTAAAAATGTAACTAAAATATTATAAACAAAAAAAATTCTTCTATTATAAAGAGATATCAAATGATCTTGAAAAGCTTTTTCATTAAAAATTATTTTTTCATTATCCATCTTACAGTTTATTTAATTTTGAATTGCCAAAAAAGTTAAATATAATGATAATACAGCCGTTGTTGTTGTAATGAGACTAGATTCACCAAAAACTTGATATCTAAAATTTGGAGGTATGTATAATTGATCACCTGGCATAACGTATTCTCTTAACTCTGGGACCATATCATCACCGTTTCTATATAGCCTTACTCTTTTGATACTTCCGTTATCTAACACACCACCAGCCATATTAATATAGTCAATAACAGTATACCCCATATGATATGGATACTCTCCAGGCCTACGAGTATATCCAGTTATATTAATAGGATTTTTCTTTGCAGTTATGATATTAGAAATTATCTTATCATTAATATTCATGAAAGGAACTGTAATAATATTTTCATAATGGATTAATGGATTATTTTTATTATCATAAATCTGATTATAATATTTTAATGAATATGTTTTTGAGAAACCATCGGAATCAAAAATCATTATATTACTTTCGTCAGCATCACGATGAAAACCACCAACGCTCTGAATAACATCATAAAGACGTTGATTGGATGTAATACTTACATAGCCAGGAGAACTAACAGCGCCTTGCACTTTAACTTTAAATTTCCTTAAATTAATTAAAACTAAATCAATTTTTACTGAAGGATAAAAATTATTTTTAATAAATTCTTCAACTTTCAATTCTGCATCAGCTATAGTCATTTTACTAACTGATATCACGCCCATTGATGGAAGAAGAAGATCCCCTGTTGGAGTAACAATCAAATTAAAAGTACGACTATCTACAGATACTATATTTAACACTAAAGCATCTCCTGGACCTAAAATATATTCATTTTTAGAAATTTGACGGTCAATTACATTTAAATTTAATTTGCCAGCGGCTTTACCCTGATTTTTCATACTAGTTAATTTCCCAGAATCAATATTTATTTTATGTTCTAGTATTTTTTGTTCAATATCCATTTGAGAAGAAAGAAATGATAAAAAAAGTGCAAAATAATAAATATTTTTTTTAAAATTCATAATAATTAGTTAAATGATGGCCAATTTTGATCTTTTTTTGATAATATTGGTTTTATGCAAGGCCACTTTATTTTCAACTTAGAATCATTCCAAATGATACCACCTTCATCTTTGCAATCATAAACCTCAGAACATTTATAGGAAACGCTAGCAAATTCAGAAATGACATAATAGCCATGAGCAAATCCTTCAGGAACAAATAATTGATGATTATTATATTCTGATAATACTTCTCCATGCCAATAACCATATGATGAGGATGTTTTTCGCATATCAACAACAACATCGAAAATTTCTCCACTTATGCATTTAATTAATTTAGCTTGGGGTTTATTTTTTTGGTAGTGCAAGCCTCTCAAAACATTTTTTTTAGAGTGAACAAAATTATCCTGTTTATAATTATAATTAATACCTTCAGATTTAAATTTTTCGATATGATATGTTTCCATAAACGAGCCTCTTTCATCATCATTTATTAGTGGTTTTATCAAATAAAGATTTGAAATAGATGTCTTTATAAATTCCATTTTACAATAAGTTTTCCAAATATTCTCTATATTCATTTTTCGGGTATGTAGATATTAATGAATTGAATTTATTTAAATCTATAAACTTATTTTCCAAAGCAATCTCTTCAATGCAACCAACCTTTAGCCCTTGACGAGACTCGATTGTTTCAATAAACGCACTAGCCTCCATTAAACTTTTATGAGTACCTGTATCTAGCCATGCCACGCCACGACCAAGTATTTCAACATGCAATTTCCCCATTTCAAGATACATTTTATTAAGATCAGTAATTTCTAATTCACCTCTCTCAGATGGTTTCAAATGAGAAGCAAGTTCAACAACATTGTTATCATAAACATATAGACCAGGAACAGCATAATTAGTTTTAGGTTTTTTTGGTTTTTCTTCAATGGAAATAACTTTCGCATCATCATCAAAATCAACAACACCATATCTTTCAGGGTCTTTAACTGAATACCCAAAAATTAAAGCTCCATCAATATTTTTAATTTTATTCTTAAGAAAATTTAAATAGCCATGGCCATAAAACAAATTATCACCTAGTATGAGAGTCACATCATCATTTTTAATAAATTCATACCCAATAGTAAAAGCCTCAGCTATCCCCCTAGGTTCATTCTGTATGGCATATTCAATATTAAGACCAAAATTTGATCCATCTTCAAATAAACTTTTAAAACTAGAGCTATCTCTCTTAGTAGATATTATCAAAATTTCTTTAATACCCATTAACATAAGAGTAGAAAGAGGATAATATATCATTGGCTTATCATATACTGGCATCAACTGCTTACTTGCCACCCTAGTAAGAGGAAATAAACGAGTACCTGCACCGCCAGCCAAAATTATACCTTTCAAAATTAAACCAACCCCAACCTTTCCTGCTTATAATTATTATTATATATTTTCATCCACCATTCTTCATTATCGACAAACCATTTAATTGTTTTAGATATTCCATCAGAAAATTTTATTTTAGCGCTCCAGCCTAGATCTGTTTTTATTTTTGATGCATCAATGGCATACCTATAATCATGCCCAGGCCTATCCTTCACAAATGCTATCTTATCCTCATATTTCCCACCATCAATACGAGGCAATAATTTATCCATATTTTCACATATCATCCTGACTACATCAATATTTTTTAATTGGCAATTTCCACCTATATTATATGTTTCACCTACAATACCATCTAATATTATACAATTCAAGGCATCACAATGATCCTCCACATAAAGCCAATCTCTAATATTTTCACCATTACCATAAACTGGTATTTCTTTACCCAGCATACAATTTATTATACTTAATGGAATCAATTTTTCAGGAAATTGATTAGGGCCATAATTATTAGAGCAATTTGTAACTATTATAGGCAACCCATATGTATGATTCCAAGCTCTAACTAAATGATCTGAAGATGCTTTTGATGCAGAATAAGGAGAATTTGGTGCATAAGAAGTTTTTTCTGTAAAAAAACCGTCCCTATCTAAGGCACCATATACTTCATCAGTTGATATATGTATAAAAATAAATTTTTCTTTTTGTTTTGAATTTAATAAATTAAAATATTTCAAAGATTCATTTAATAATATGGATGTACCCACAACATTTGTTTCAATGAATTTTAATGGCCCATCAATCGATCTATCAACATGAGATTCAGCTGCAAAATTTATGAGAATATTTGGTTTAAAACTCTCTAAAGCATTTCTCACATCTATATGGCTGCAAATGTCGCCCTTCATAAATTCATAATTTGATTTTTTTTGAATGGGTTTTAAAGTTTCTAAATTCCCAGCATAAGTGAGTATATCAAAATTAAGTATTTCAACATCTTCATTTTTCATCTGCCTCATAATAAAATTTCGACCTATAAAACCAGCACCACCTGCAACTAAAATTCTCATCATAATAAACCCTTCTGCTTTCTAATATACCATTCCAAGCATAATAAAATTATCATAATCCACCAAAATTTCTGCAAGCTAAGGCTACTCAACTTATATGTTTTTACCATGCTCTTTGGTTCTATATTGATTTTATTAAAAATTGAATCCAATGATTTTAATGGCAAGTACATACCACCTGTCTTAGATGACAATAATGTTAAAGCTTGACTATTTAAAAGCAAATTTTCCATTTCAATATCATTATAGTTTATTAGAACGTCAACACTATTACTAAAAATCATTTCCCCATCATTTAATTTTGCTGATGAAAACAATGAATATTCGCCTGGATCATCATAATAATGCTCACATATCACTTTATTATTAAAGATTTTATTATTACAATCTAACAATAATGTATCCAAACCATCAAATGAGTAAAAAGATGGATCATGAAATTCATATAAATTTGACACTGATAATTCATTTGTCAAATATTCTCCTAAATTAAATAGAGATTTATTTATAGATAATTTCAATAATCCGCGTTCTTTATTAATGGCCATTAAAAATATTTTTTTCAAAATTCCATCTAAAATCTGATCACCATTCAAAAATTCATTATAATACAACCCCGATAAATCAGGAGATGAAAGCAAGTAAATCCCTCCATGATTCGCCATAAAAATTGAATCATCCATAAATTTAATTAATGGCGCTTCATTGCTTGTCCATTTCAATTTATTCTTTTGAGGAGGAATAATATCAAACTCATACCCAGTTCTTAATGCCAAAGTAGAATTTGGATCAATGTCAATCAATGTATCAATCGACCTTGATTCCACTTTAAAAAAATTATTTTTATTAGTTATAATTTCCGCAGACTCCATACTCATCGCTGGCCCTTGAATTAAAATAACAGGGATGCCATAAAAGGTAGAACTATCAATCATGGAATCATAAAAATCAGCATCATGTCTATATAAAGGAAAATCATCAAGTACGATCAATTCCATCTCAGCATATTCAATATCATTAAGAGCAATATTCCATTGATGTTCAATTATTCGATAATATTGATTGATATTATGATTTAAAGCATCCTTAACATATTTCTTGATTAACCTAGTATTTGATGATAATGCTCCACTTATCAATAAAACATCTTTAATTTCATCCATCCCCTCTATTAAAAATGGAGATTTATTATTTAGTAAATTAGTTTCCCCCTTAATTGCATCTATCTTAATAATATTATAATAAGATAAATCTACTTTACTCAACTTAACTAAAAGTTGTTGAATGTTGTCACCCTTATCAAATGAAAGTAAATCATGATAAATAATATTATTATTAGAATTAGAAATATTAATGGATGTTTTATTTTTTCCGTATAATCTTGATTTAATTATTATATTCATAATCAAACTATCATCTAAAACATTTTCATTCAATATTTTAACGGCATCAATTAATACATCATCTTCAAATTCTTCATTCCCAATCCCAATAGTATAAATAGGAGGGAATTGATCGAAATTTAATTCATTTAATTTTTGTCCGGCCGTGGCCCTACCATCAGTTATCAATAAAATATTTTCATGATGTTTTAATTGAATTGAATTCTGGAATTTTGAAAAATTTGTCAAATCATCAAAAAGAAATCCTTTTTCATCCTGTTGCAAATTTTTAAATAAATACAACTCATTACCTAGACCGTAATATGAAATTTCCACTTTATTTAAATTTGACCATTTATCAATTTTATTTTTTATCCCCATAATAGTTGAACCATTAGTTGACAGATTCACCCTAGCACTCTTTGATATGTCAAAAACAATTGAAAGATTTGACGGCTTTTCATATTCAGATTTCCACATAAATCTTAAATCTAATATTAAGAATAATAAAAAAATGACAGTCATTATTCTTAAAATAACTATAAATATATTTGAAGAAACTGAACGATCAT
>CAZQYT010000011.1:0-7473 GCA_964597475.1 uncultured bacterium
TCAGCTGGGGCTTCTTCTGCAGCTTCAGCAGCTTCGGCAGCTTCTGCGGCTACTTCAGCCTCCTTAGCCTTAATCGCAGCTATTTTTTTTGCCTCTTTCTGTTCTAAAGCTTTAGCACGTTTTTTTTCTTGATTAATTTGCCATTCAGCAAATAAAACCTCAACTTCATCTTCAGTCTTACCCTCTTTCATAAGATGTAAACGATACTTTAAACCATTTTCTTTTAAAATATTATCCACAGTTTCAGAGGCCTGAGCGCCCTTACTTAACCAATGGATTATTCTATCTATTTTCAACTCAATCGTAATATCTGCTTTTAAAGGATCGTACCAACCCAATCTTTCTATTTCTGCACCATCTCTTCTTTTACGACTATCGATTGCTACTATTCTATAAAATGGTCGTTTCCTTCGTCCCATTCTTTTTAATCTTAATTTAACTGCCAATCATTCATCTCCTATTTAAAATTAAAAGGAATTTTCATTCCTCCTTTTTTACCAATTTTTTTCATCATATTCCTCATCATTTGAAACTGCTTCAATAACTGATTTACTTCTTGAACGCTTCTACCACTACCCAATGCTATACGTTTTCTTCGAGATCCACTAATCATATCAGGATAATTACGTTCTTCAACTGTCATTGAATTTATAATGGCACCAGTCCATTTCAACTGTCTCTCATCAAATGAAATTTTGCCTAATTTAGCTGCATTAGGCATCATTGAAAGCATATCAGCCATTGAACCCATTTTTTTCATTTGATTTAATTGACTTTGAAAATCTATCAAGGTAAAGGTATTATTTTCAAGTTTCTTTTGTAGTCTTTCAGCATTTTTTTTGTCAAATACTTCTTCTGCTTTTTCAACTAGAGAAACAATATCCCCCATGCCCAATATTCTATTTGCCAATCTATCAGGATAAAATGGTTCTAAATCATTAATATTTTCACCAATCCCCATAAACTTTATAGGCTTGCCTGTCACTTCTTTAATAGATAAAGCCGCTCCTCCACGAGAATCACCATCCATCTTAGTTAATATGATTCCTGATAGTTCTAAAGATTCATTAAATACTTTAGATGAATTTACAGCATCTTGCCCAGACATACCATCCACAACAAATAAAATTTCATCAGGAGAAGAAATTTTCTCTATCTTTTTCAATTCATTCATCAAACCATCATTAACATGTAATCGACCGGCAGTATCAATAATCACAACATCATAATCAATACTTTCAACAAGTCCTTTATTAACTACATCAATAACATTTTTGCTTTCATGTGAAAAAACAGGTACATCAATTTTATCACCCAATAATTGGAGTTGAGTAATTGCAGCTGGACGCTGCAAATCAGCAGCAATAAGGCAAGGTGACTTCTGCCATTTTGTTTTCAAAAAGCTTGCGAGTTTCACTGCAGTTGTCGTTTTTCCTGACCCCTGAAGACCCGCTAATAAAATGATGGTTTTTCCAGATGAATTAAAATCAATTCCATCATTTTCACTACCTAAAAAAGCAGTCATTTCTTTTGCCAAAATTTGAATAAACTGCTGGCCAGGTGTTACTGATGTAAAAACTTCCTTACCAGTAACTTTGTCTTTCACATCACCAATAAAAGTCTTAACAACTTGAAAGTTTACATCTGCCTCTAAAAGAGCTCGACGAATATCACGCAATGTATTCGCAATATTTTCATCAGTTATTTTGCCCTGACCCCTAATATTTTTTATGATTCTGGCAAATCTATTGTTAAGTTGCTCAAACATAAATATAAAGGATTAAAGTATAGCTTGTAAAATTAATTGATTTATATTTTACTTTGCAAGGTAAATAGGTTTTTCATTGCATTTAAAAATCACCTGCCAATCGACGAATCAGCAAATCTTCTACAACTAAATTGCCTGGAGATAGCATATTATCAACAATCATTTTTGCACAATCATTCAAATTAAGCATCTCTTTCCTTTCAAATGAATGCTCAAACTTATCCCAAAATGGTGTATCTATTGCACCAGGAAATACTGACATAACCTTAACACCAAATTCTCTTAATTCTTCTCTCAAACTCCCCGCAAAACCACGAAGTGCAAATTTACTTGCAACATATCCTGTTGAATAAGTGAAGTTCTGTAATCCTGCAATAGAATTAATAAATACAATACCACCATTATTATTCTTCATATTTTCAATTACCATTTTCGAGAGCAAGAATGCAGCCCTTACATTAACATTAAATTGCTGATCCCATTCATTTGCAGATAATGATTCAAGTGAACTAAAAAAACCACACCCAGCATTATTTACTAGAAATGAAATATCATCATGTTGTTTAATTTCATACTCAATTTTATTCAAACCATCATTACACCCTAAATCGGCCACACACGAAATACATTTCCCTCCACTCATAGTAATATCATCTTTGACTTTTTTAATTTTATCAACAGATCTACCCACTATGATAACCTCATATCCGCTTACACTTAATAGCTTAGCTATTCCCTCGCCTAGCCCACTAGATGCACCTGTAATTATGGCTTTTTTCAAAACAATTACCCAACACCTTCCGCTATTGCATTTAATGCACTTCCTTTTTTAAACCATGAAATCTGTTTTTCATTAAATGTATGATTTAAAACAATTTTTTCCATTTTGCCACCCCTATGATAAATATTCAATTCCAAAGGATGGTTTGGTTTAAAATTTGCAAGACCACAAATGTCAAACGTATCATCTTCAAGCACTTTATCATAATCTTCGGGATTATTAAATGTTAATGCCAATAAACCTTGTTTTTTTAAATTAGTTTCATGAATACGAGCAAATGATTTTACAATTATAGCCCTAACACCTAAAAAACGAGGCTCCATAGCAGCATGCTCTCTTGAAGAGCCTTCTCCATAATTCTCATCACCAAAAACTACACTCAATATGTCTTGTTGCTTATAATACCTTGCCACTCTAGGAGTCTCATCATATTTTCCATTAAGCTGATTCTTGACAAAATTAACTTTATCATTAAATGCATTAGTTGCCCCAAGAAATAAATTATTAGAAATATTATCTAAATGACCTCTAAATTTCAACCAAGGCCCTGCCATTGAAATATGGTCAGTAGTACACTTCCCCTTTGCTTTTATAAGTAATTTTAAATCAAGTAAATCATTTCCATCCCACTTATCAAACGGGCTTAATAATTCCAACCTATCTGATTTAGGGTTAATAATGATGTTTATATTTTTTTTACTTATATCTGGAGGTTGAAAACCTAAATCTTTCACATCAAATCCATCTGGAGGCAATTCATATCCAACCGGAGGATCAAGCCTAACCTTTTTGCCATCTTCATTTATTAAAAAATCAGTCATTGGATTAAAAGTTAAATCTCCAGATAAAGCTATGGCTGTTACAATTTCTGGAGAAGCAACAAAAGCATGAGTTTGCGGATTTCCATCTGCTCTTTTTGAGAAATTCCTATTAAATGAATGGATTATTGTATTTTTTTTCTCTTTTTTCGCATCTTTTCTTTCCCACTGCCCAATACAAGGCCCACAAGCATTGGCAAACACACTTGCACCTATATTATTAAATATATCAATATAGCCATCTCTTTCAATTGTATGCCTTACTTGCTCAGACCCTGGAGTAATTGTAAATTTTGATTTAGCTTGCAATTTTTTTTCTATAGCCTGCTTTGCCACTGATGCGGATCTAGATATATCTTCATAAGAAGAATTAGTGCAAGATCCAATCAAACCAACTTCTACTTTTCTTGGCCAATCATTGCTAATTGTTTTTTCAGCCATTTTAGAAATAGGTGTAGCATTATCAGGAGTAAATGGTCCATTTATATATGGTTCCAACTCATCAAGATCAATCGTAATCACTTGATCAAAATATTTTTCAGGCTGCTGATACACTAAGATATCTCCAGTCAAATCAGCACTAATTTTATCAGCCATATCAGCCACATCTTTTCTTCCTGTAGAAATTAAATACTTTTTCATAGAGTCATCATATCCAAAAGTTGATGTAGTAGCTCCAACTTCAGCGCCCATATTACATATTGTACCCTTGCCTGTACATGATAATTTTTTAGCTCCATCACCAAAATACTCTATTATATGTCCAGTACCTCCTTTTACAGTTAAGATGCCAGCTAATTTTAATATGATATCCTTAGCTGAGGCCCAACCATTCAATTCACCTTTCAGCTCTACTCCAATCAACTTAGGAAGTTTCAATTCCCAAGGCATGCCAACCATGACATCAACAGCATCTGCACCACCCACACCAATTGCAATCATCCCTAACCCTCCGGCATTAACAGTATGAGAATCAGTGCCTATCATCATTCCACCAGGAAAAGCATAATTTTCCAATATAACTTGATGAATGATTCCTGCACCAGGCTTCCAAAACCCAATACCATATTTATTTGATACTGATGCTAAAAAATCATATACTTCAGAATTTACATCTAAAGCCATATTCAAATCTTTCTGAGAATCTATCTTAGCTTGAATAAGATGGTCTGCATGAACAGTTGTAGGAATAGAAACTCTATCTTTATTAGCCATCATAAATTGCAACAAAGCCATTTGAGCTGTTGCATCCTGCATCGCCACTCTATCTAAATTAAATTCTAAATACTCAGTCCCTCTTTCAAAATTTTTTATCGATCCATGCAAATGAGAAAATAAAATTTTTTCCGTAAATGTTAAAGGTCTATCATATTTTTCCCTTATTGAATATATTCTATCTGAAAAACACTCATAAAAATTTTGTATCATATCAATATTAAAAGTCATCTTAACTCCCATAAATTAAAATAGAAAAATCTTGACGTAAAAACATATAAATTTAGCACATCCAGACATTTGCTTTCAAACAATAGAACTTATCATTATACTATTATTTAATAAGTTATGCATGTGTCATTGCAATATAAATATAAAATTACCCTATTTTTACTTCTATATTCACTATGCGTATGTGAACAGCATACAATTAATATTAACTCAAAAATTAAAGATAATTATAAAAACCAACATTGGGAACACTCAAATGGCAATTCATCAATCTTGATATATGAAACAGAGATTGATGTTATTAATTTGAGCGTAGCCACAAAAACAAAAAGTTCGATCAAAATACAATTAATAAATCCAATTTGGGAAAATTACAAACATAATGCAGAGAATTTAGTTTTACCAGATTCGATCACAATAAGTAAATTAATAAATTTTAGAGGAATACCAACATCATATATTCAAATTTTTCCCTGGAGAATAAATAATGAAAAAATACAAAAACTCACCCAGGGAAAAATCCAAATATACTTTAATGAAATACAAACTCAATCAAAATTACATCAACCACATTCAATCAACACAAAAAAACAAATACTCAATCGTCATGCTGATGGAACCCAATATTTAATTCTCCATCCAAATACTTTCTTAAATTCTGCTCAAAAAATTGCAGATTTACACAACCATATGATGCCCATAGAAAATCAATTGATTACTGAAATTAAAAGTGTGGAAGAAATTTATGAAACATATGAGAATATTGAGCATAATCTGGCCATCAGACAATATTTATTTGATACTTATAATTTAAATGAAGACGATGGAGACTTGATTTTCCTTCTTCTTTTCGGAGATGAAACTCTAATCCCTCCAATATTTGATGAAAATAATAATTTTCCTTCAGATGATTATTATTCAACACCTGAATTACATAGTGGCTACCCACAATTAATTACTGGACGAATTCCAGTAAACAATATTAGCAATGCAAATAAAATTGCAGAAAAAATAAATGAATATATTATAAATCCTACACCTGGCATATGGAAAAGTAGATTTGCACTCATAGCAGATGACATGCATAAATCTTGTACACTTACTAATACCCAAATGGAAAAAAGCCATACTATTTATACTGATAGTTTATATATGATGTTAAAGCCATTAACCCCTTCTGAAACTTATTATGGCGTTCATTATGAACTCCAACAATCTAATGGTTGCACTAAACCCAATTTAACCCAAAACTTGATTAATAATATTAACAATGGTTTTTCACTAATAAATTATATTGGACATGGAAGCAATCAAAGCTGGGGGGATGAAAAATATTTAGACAAATCAAGAGATTTAGCATCCTTAAATGTAAAAAATAATAAATTAGCAATTTGGGTCGCGGGCACATGCTCTTTTGGAAATTATTATGACAACAATTCATTTATGGAAGAATTATTAATCAAAGAAGATGGCGCCATTGCCATTATTGCCACAACAGATGGAATTCATTATACATCTAATTGGCAATTTCTAAAAAACTTATTTGGGAAAAATAATAATGTAGGAATAGAAGATTTTATTAACAATTCAGACATTCCAACATCAATCCCATATTACAGCTTAGGAGAATTAGTTTGGAAAACAAAAAATTTATCATATAAATTCCATGTTTTTGGAAATCCTGCAATGCCACTTCCATTCCCTAAAAAACAAAATGATATTGTCAATACTATTTCACAAGTACAAATTTTAGAACAACAAGAAATTACATTTAATTCATCAACGATTCAAAACGCTTCAATGCAATTTCGAGGCCCCATAAAAAAATATAATAAAATTATTGACTCAGATACTCTATCATACAATATTCCTGGAGAATTATATACTCAGATAGAATTTAATGATTTGACACATTGCTTTCGGATTTCTCAAGATGTAATAGAATGCAATGAATGTGCTACAATGTATGTTTATGAAAAAAATAATTCAAATGAAGAAATACAAACCATTGAAAATATATCAATTTTAACTACAGATGATTTTTATACTGACACAGAAGGTCCTGATATCCAATTATATCAAAATAATATTAAAATAAATGATGGAAGTGCCATTTTTTCCAATTTGGATATAACTGCAATTTTAAGTGATTTATCTGGAATAAATCTTATTGAATCAATTGGACATGGAATGAAATATTCATTTAACAATGATTTGACGATAATATCTCCAAATGATTTTATATATCAAGATTGCAATTCTGGACATGTGACAATACCCCTCCCATCTTTAATCGGAAAAACTGATTTTTACATCGAAGCATGGGATGGCTTGAACAATAAAACTTCCTTGGATATAAAATTAGAATTATTAGATATGACAAATGGAAAGGCTCCTATTATTAAAAAAGTATACCCTATCCCAAACCCCTTTTCAGAACGAACATATTTTACAATGATTTCAAGCCATTTCCCAATAAACATAAAAATTAATATTCATACAATCAATGGCCTTAAAATTAAAACAATTGAGAAAAATATAACTGAATGCTCCGATATATTTGGAGAAGATGAAGATGCAGGCTGTTTCATTAGAATTAACTGGGATGGAAAAAATAAATATGGACGCGAAATAGCAAATGGAACATATTTTTATCATTT
>CAZQYT010000011.1:7483-14515 GCA_964597475.1 uncultured bacterium
AAGCTAAATTAGAAAATGGTAAAAAATATGAAAAAATTTTTAAATTAGCTAAAATCAAATGAAACTCATTCTGGCATCCAATAGTCCTAGACGCAGGCAATTATTAATTCGTCTAGGAGTTAAATTTGACGTTAAGCCAGCCGCCATAGATGAATCTATAATTTCAACTAAAATGAATGCTCAAAAATATTGCATTTTACTTGCAAAATTAAAAGCTGAAAAAATTAGCATCAAATATCCTGATGCATTAATTATTGGTGCCGACACAATAGTTGTAATTAAAAATAAAATCTTAAATAAACCTAAGAATATTATTGAAGCTAAAGCTATGCTAAAAATGTTGAGCGGAAAAACACATAAGGTTCACACGGGAGTGTTCATTAAATGCATAGAAAAAAACATACAACACTCTTTCAATGAAACAAGCAAAGTAACATTTAATAAAATTACTGAAGAAGAAATTATTCATTATGTCAACACCTATGAACCATTTGATAAGTCAGGAGGATATGGAATACAAGATTGGAGTTCAATTTTTGTCAATAAAATTATGGGATGCTATGACAATATCGTAGGTTTACCCATTTCTAAATTATATAAAGAATTTAAAAAACTAAATATTAATCTATTGGACTCAACTTTAAAAAATTCTTAATTTGAGATAAATATGACTAGCACAGAATCTTTCTTTGATGAATTAAAAACACAAAGAGAGTCTCAAAACATTGAGATCTCAGAAATTTGTGAATTCACTAAAATACAAAAAAAATACATTATTGCCATTGAATCAGGCGACTTTAACATTTTACCAAATGTGTATACAAGATTATTTCTCAAAGCATATGCTAATTTCATTGGAGCTGATTCTAAAAAAACATTAAATGACTATGAATTATATACCACGGGAAAAATAAAAAAAATAGACTTTTCTAATAAACATAAAGAAGAATCATCATATGAACAAAAGATATCTCCTGACTCAATTATTAACAAAGGGCAAATCTCATCAAAGCAAATCTTATCAGGTGTTTTTGTTATTTTCATAATCATTACTTTTCTATGGTGGGCAAGTAAATTAACAAATGAAAAAGTTGAAGAAATAGATACAAAGCATATAAAAGAAAGCTCTTCTATTCAAAGCAATGTCAATTCAATAACCACATCAAGCTCCATTTCAAAAACAGATTCTATTAATGTAACTTCAAAAACTTTTTTAACAAATGATTTACCATTAAATAAAAATGATTTTTTAATAAATAAAAAAGATAGCGAAATAACTAGAAACCTCAAACTAAACCCGCCTCACAAAATATCAATAGAAATAATTAATGATACTAAAATTAATATTAGCACTACAAATGATTCTATAACTACATCTCTCATTAATAGAATTGTAAAAAAAGGAGAGGAATTTAAATTTAATTTCCTATCTATTATAAATTTTGAATTTTTAAATGGCAATGACTTGATAGTCAAATTAAATGATTATTCAATAAATGAATTGTTAAAAATAAAAAGTCTAGCAATACGCGGCTCATACGAAGTATCAAAATCACAATTATATATTAGTTTTTACAACTACTAAGCCCCAATCCTTATCTAAAAAAAACATCCTTTCAGAATTCTTTTAATTTGAATTTAGAAAATATTTTATTAGAATAAATAATTTTTTAATTATTTATTCATTTTTTCTTGCATCATTGTGGGTAATAATAATATAATTATGGGTAAGAATGGGTTATTATCCCATCTTTTAGTAGCGGATGAAATGAAAAATAATTTATACCAATCATTTACTGGAGAATTCAGTAATTCTTTAGACGACAAAAACAGAATGAATATTCCTGCAAAATTCAGGAAGTCATTAGATCCTATAAATGATAAAATATTTGTATTAACTAAAGGGTTTGATAAATGTTTAATTTTATATCCTCTAAATGAATGGCAAGAAGTTGAGTCACAATTAAGCCAGCTAAGCTCAATTCGATCTAGAGATCGTAATTTTGTAAGATCCATAACAAGACATGCCACTCCCGTTCAATATGATGCACAAGGAAGAATACAAATTCCGGAATCATTGATTAATTTCTCAGGAATAAAAAAAGATGTCATTGTAATTGGAATGATAAAAAAAATTGAAATATGGGATCCTAAAATATTAAATAATAAAGAAACCTCATCCATTAATATTCAAAGCAAAGATTTTGATGATCTAGCAAATGAAATTAATTTTTAAAACAAATGGATTACAAACATCCACATCAACCAGTTTTACTAAAAGAAGTGATTTCTCTATTAATGACTGATCTTAATGGCGTTTATTTAGATGGAACAATTGGATATGGAGGACATTCAGAAGAAATTTTAAATACAATATCTCAAAAAGGTTTTTTAATTGGAATGGATCTTGACCCTTATGCTCTGAAATACACAAAAGTACGCTTATCAAAAATCCGGCAAAATTATTCCCTTCATAGAAGAAATTATAGGGAATATTCTCAACTCCTCCAAAAGCTGGGGATTGAAAAGTTGAATGGTATTTTACTTGATCTTGGTTCCTCCTCCAGCCAAATCAATACAGAGCATAGGGGTTTCTCATTTCAAAAAAATTCTCCACTAAATATGCGCTTCAATCCTAATGACAAGCCTAATGCTGGTGAATACTTAAAACAAGTAGATCTTGATGAGATTGAACAAATAATAAAAAAATATGGCGAAGAACGCAATTATAAAAAAATAGCTTTAAATATTTTCAATGCAACTCGTAAAAATGAAATGAAAACTACTTTTGATTTAAAAAAAGCAGTTGAAAAATGCATTCACCCTCGATTTGCAAATAAATCACTTGCGAGAGGCTTTCAAGCCATTAGAATTAAAATTAACAATGAGCTAGAGTCGTTGGAAGAAGCATTAACTAATTCAATTGAATGGTTAAAAAAAGGTGGAAGAATTGCTATTATTTCATTTCATTCTCTTGAAGATAGGATCGTAAAGAATTTTTTTGTTAATGAATCAAAAACATGTACATGCCCTAAAAAAGCTCCAATATGTACTTGCAAAACAATACCTTCATTAAAAATTTTAAAACGAAAAATAATACGGCCATCAAAAGATGAACTCATTTCAAATCCTAGATCTCGCAGTGCAAAATTAAGGATTGCTGAAAGAATATGACTTTAGGCAGAAAAATAAAGAAGAAGCCTATTTATGATTTACTTTTCTTCTTTATTTCTGTTTCTCTAACTGTATCTCTTTTCATTTGTTTTTTAAGTATGAAAAATGATTGTATTTTCATTGAAAATGAAATTCGTCATTTAAAGTCAATTAAAAAAAATCATACTAGCAAACTTAAAATATTATCCAGCAAGGTTAAGAAATTATCAAGACAAGATCGCATTGAAAAAATTGCTGGAGAAAAATTCAATCTACATATCCCTAGCCCAGAGTCATTAATTGTATTTATGGGAGAAGGTTATGACTAGACTATACAATAATCACTATGTTAGAATAAATATCATATCCATATGTTTTTTTATGATTAGCGTTGTAGTATTAACAAAATTATTATTCATACAGTCTATCAAAGCGAGTTTGCATAAAGACAATACACTAAAGGCTGGGGTCGTCAAACGTTATGAAAAAGGAAATCGAGGGCTCATAATTGATCGCAATGGAGAGATTCTTGCTCAAACAATACAAAAATATACTTTCTGGGTGAATACAAATAATTTTTTTGATAAAGAGCAAATAGTTGAAATTTTTTCACAAGAAATGTTAGAGCCTAAAGAAAAATATGAAAAATTATTATCCGAAAAAAAATCATATATAAGATTAGCCTATGGATTATTGCATTCTGAATGCAGTAATATTTTAAATAGAATCAATGATGTTAAGGGTTTGTACTGTGATGTTTCATCTAACAGATACTATCCACAGGATGGTTTAGCAAGCCAAGTGCTAGGATACGTTGACGAAAATTATCAAGGACAATTTGGCATTGAGCGTGAATTTAATGATTTATTAAATGGGAAGATTTCTCAAGTCATTTATAATCGATCTGCTAATGGAAAAATTAAAAAATCATTATTAAATAATGAAAAGTTGCAAAGTGGATCTAACATTCAACTAACATTAGACGTAGAGCTTCAATCAATTTTACTAGATGCGATGAACCAAGAGGTAAAAAGAACTAATGCAAATTCTGCAAATGGAATTATAATGAATCCATTTACAGGTGAGATATTAGCAATGGCCTCAATTCCAACCTTTAATCCAAATTATTATTATAAATATGAAATGTCTACATTTTCCAATAAAGTCATATCAGAATCATATGAGCCAGGGTCAACTTATAAACTCATATCTATGGCTGCAATTTTAGAATCTAATCTTTTTTCCATTGATGATCAAATATTCTGTGAAGAAGGCGCTTATGAAATTATTCCAAATAAAATTATCCATGACCATGAACCCCATCAACATTTAACGCTTTCAGAAATTTTTATGCATTCAAGTAATATTGGGATTGCAAAAATAGTTAAAGAGTTAGGATCAAGTCATATTTATAATTTTTCAAGAAAATTTGGATTTGGAATAAAAACAGGAATTGAACTACCGAATGAAGCTTCTGGAATTCTAAGGTCTATTGATGATTGGTCTAGACTATCTACTACTTCAATCTCAATTGGCCAAGAAATTTCAGTAAATACTTTACAGCTTGCATCAGCATATTCAGCTACAGCTAATGGTGGATATTTAATGAAACCGATGATAATAAAATCCATACAAAATCAAGATGTGAATACAAATATATCTCCACAAGTAATAAGAAAAATCATATCAAAAAAAACATCTAAATCATTATTGAAAATGATGGAGTTGGCAGTTAATGAAGGAACTGCCGACAATGCGCAAATACCTGGCTTTAAAGTTGGAGGAAAAACAGGTACTGCTGAAAAATTTATAGATGGTAGTTATTCAAAAGAAAAATTCATCTCCTCATTTGCAGCAATATTGCCAATAGATAAACCTAAATATGTTTGCATTATTTCTGTTGATTCTCCAATGTATGGATTTCATTGGGGGAACGAAACAGCCGCTCCAATCGTTAAAAATATTTTTGAACGTATTATTATTAATGAAAATATGACTACTACTAAAAATTATGTTAAAAATACCATTGCTGAAGAAATGCCATTACTAATATCAAATCCTATGATTGAAAAAAAAAGATATGTAGTTCCTAATTTTATTGGAAAAACTCTTAAACAGTCTGTTCTTATTGCAAGAGATAATGACTTGAAAATACATCCCATCGGAACAAGAGGCCGAGTTACTTGGCAATCTATTAATCCTGGAAAAAATTTCAACAATGGCTCAACATGTAAAATAAAATTGGAAATGTTTTGATGCACCTTCATCATCTAATGAAAAATATTCCTTTTAAAGGAAAAACTGATACTAGAGATATTAAATCAATCATTTATGATAGTCGAAAAGTAAAGCCAGGCTCATTATTTATAGCAATAAGTGGAGAAAATTATGATGGGGAAAAATTTATCCCACAAGCAATACAAAATGGCGCAACAGCAATATTATCAAAAAAAAATGGAGTATCAACAAGCCCAATACCTTTCATCTACGTAAAAAATCCACGACAAGCAATGTCGAAAATATCAGCTCAATTTTATGGCAATCCTTCTAAAAAAATGCAAATAATTGGAATTACTGGTACTAATGGAAAAACATCGATTACTCAAATATTATATCAAGTCCTATCAAGGATAAATGAAAGTTGTGGAGCTTTAGGTACTCTTGGTTTCCAAACGCCATCAGGAATGTTAAGTTCAAATTTCACAACACCAGAGTCAGTCGAATTACAGCAAATGCTAAATACCCTTTTAATTGCTGGAGTCCAAAATGTAATAATGGAAGTGTCTTCCCATGCTTTAAGTCAACATAGAGTCGATAATGTTGATTTTAATATTGCTATTTTTTCTAATTTAAGCCATGATCATTTAGATTTTCACAAAAATATGGATTCATATTTTCAATCCAAATTAAAACTTTTCTCAATGTTAAAGTCATCGGGTGTTGCTATCATAAATATTGACGACTCTTATTCAAAAAAAATTATTTCAAAAACTAAAGCAAAAATATTTTCATTCGGCATGTCTACAAATGCAACATTACATCCCATCAAGGTAAAATATGGCAATAATGGCATACAAGCGACCCTGAGCTACAAAAAAGAAACAATATCCATAAAAACAAATTTAATTGGTGAATATAATTTATATAATATCATGGCAGTAGTTTCTGTTTGCATTA
The DNA here is from genome assembly GCA_964597475.1 of uncultured bacterium. Taxonomy (GTDB): domain Bacteria; phylum Fidelibacterota; class Marinisomatia; order SCGC-AAA003-L08; family D37C17; genus JAYZCM01. The sequence goes on from CAZQYT010000011.1 coordinate 13,814, forward strand.
ATAACAACATTAAAATATATGACATAGAAAAAGCTTTTAATGAATCCATTATAATTCCAGGAAGACTAGAAAAAATATCTTGCAACATCCCTGGAAAAATTTATTTAGACTATGCTCATACTCCAGACTCATATGAAAAACTTTTATCTACTATGTCAAAATTATATGATAAGAAATTTGAAATAAATATAATATTTGGATGTGGTGGAAACCGTGATAAAGATAAAAGGCATAAAATGGCGCAAATTGCCGAAAAATATGGACGATTCGTAGTTGTCACAACAGACAACCCTAGAGATGAATCTATAGATGCAATAATATCTGACATCGAAAAAGGGTTTAATAAAAATAATTATAAAATAATATTAGATAGAAAAAAAGCAATTCACGAAATTTTAAAAAAAATGCATGATCAATCTATTTTATTGATTCTTGGAAAAGGACGAGAAAATTACCAAGAAACAAAGGTTGGAAAAATTTACCATAATGATAAAGAAATAATAGAAAATTTTACATATGAGAGTTGATATAAATAATAAAAAAATATTCTCTGATGTCATAAAAAGCATGTTTCCTGAATTTGATTTACCAAATTTTAATGGCTTGACCATTGATTCAAGAAAAATAAATCCTGGAGATATTTTCATACCATTAAAAGGCGAAAAAGATGATGGCCATAAATATCTTGAACAAGCACACTCT
>CAZQYT010000012.1:0-14344 GCA_964597475.1 uncultured bacterium
TACTTATGAAGGCACTCATGACATGCATACTTTGATATTAGGCGAAGATATTACAGGAATATCTGCTTTCCGTTGATCTATGGTAAATGAAATTGTTTAAATACGTAAAATATTTCATTTCTACACTTACACTTTTAGTTTCAATGTTCACTTGCTTACAAGGTGGACATTATCCTTTGTATTTATTAATTGGACTTTCATTGTTCATAATCTTGGGTGATAGTTTTCTAAAGCAAAACAGGGTGATTAAAAAATATTCATATCCCATTTTTTTAGATTTTCCAATTTATGTAAATCTTTTTATTTTATTAATTTTTGTTATTATGTCCATGGGATTATTAAGTAATCAATTTCCCATTTGGATGCTAAATGGTTTTAATAATTATTTTAATATTCATCTAATAAATGTAAGCACTTCAATGTCATTCATTGATAAAATGGCTTTTTTATTTTTAATTAGTTTATTTATTGGAATGATGGGAACGGTCCCTGGCCATGAGTTGACACATAGAAAAAAAAATAAATTTGATATGTTTATTGGTAATTGGCTTCTTGCTTTTTCATGGGATTGTGCTTTTGCAATAGAGCATGTATATGGTCATCATAAGAATGTATGCCTTGAAAATGATCCTGCCTCTGCTAAAAGAGGTGAGAATGTTTATATGTTTATTTTAAGAGCGATCATTAAAGAACAAAAGGATGCATGGTTAATTGAATTGGATCGTTTAAAACGTGGAAGCCAAAATTGTTTTAGTTTGCAGAATAGAATGATAATGGGATATGTAAGAAGTTTTTTTCTTTCAGTTTTAGTGTATACTTTTAGCGGGCTTCAAGGAGTATGCATTTTTCTTTTATGTGCCTTCTTGGCAAAGTCTTTACTTGAAGCAATTAATTACATTGAACATTATGGCTTGGTTAGAGAGCCGGGCAAGCCTGTTTCCGTCAGACATTCATGGAATTCAAATCATGTCATTAGTAGTCTTTATTTATATAATGTCACTTATCATTCTTCTCATCATGAAAAAACCAATTTAAAATTTTGGGAACTTGAAACATATCCTGATGCTCCAACTATGCCTCAAGGATATCTTTTCATATTATACGTGGTTATTTTTTTACCTTTCATATATCATAGGATGATGGTTGGGAAATTATTGGAATGGGATTTAAATCATGCTACAAATATGGAAAGAAAAATTTCTTTAGATCAAAATAAGAATAGTGGAATAAAGCAATTAATGCTACATTCTTAGATGTGATCCATCTATTTGCATAATCCCCTTGTTATTCGTATATTGTCTCCTTATAAATTAGAAGAGGATATGTTCATAAAGACATGATAAGGCAGATGACAATAGTATTTTTTATGACCATTTTAATGGCAACCATAGATTATGAATCTCAAATTCAGCCTATATTTAATTCAAAATGTGTTGATTGCCATGGAAATTTTGGAGGGCTTGACATGTCTTCTTATGAAAATTTGATGAATGGAGGAAATAGTGGAGATGTTGTAATTCCTTTTGATCATTTTTCAAGCGAATTATGGATAAGAATTGATTCGGGTCAAATGCCTCCTGGAAATAATGATTTAACTCAAAATGAAGTTGATCTTATTGCAGAGTGGATTGATGAAGGGGCTTTGCCAGCGGCCTCTAGTCCATCTTGTAATGAGGGGTATACGCATATTGAAAACTTACCTTCCGACTTTGTTAATAATAATAATGATTCTAATTGTTTTTATGATGCAGATTTAAATGTCATTGATGAATTAATTATTTTAAATGAACTGGATTATTTAAATTTGTTAGAAGTAGGCATTCAATCTTGGAATTATGGTAGAATATTTAATTGGGTATTAACATATTCTCCCAATGGAGCTAATGGGATAAATCAGCAATTATCAGTGCTACCAGATAATATTGGCAATTTGGCTAGTTTGGGTAATTTATATTTGGAATGGAATGATATTTCAGAATTACCTATAAGTTTTGGGGACTTAAATTCATTGACAAATTTTGCAATTTCAAATAATAGTTTGAATGCTTTACCCTCAAATTTTGGTGATTTATCTAATTTAATTTTTTTAGATCTTGGATATAATAAAATTGAATCAATTCCAGAATCCATTGGTAATCTTCAAAACATAATATATTTATGGATTTTTAATAATGAGTTATCATCATTGCCAGAATCAATATGTGATTTATTTCTTGATTGGAATGGAGTAGATTTTGGAAGTTATCCATTCTTTGCTAGTGGAGGTAATCAATTATGTGATGAAGATTTAATTCCAGACTGTGTGGAGAATAGCTCAAATTTTGAAATAAGTTTGGATCAATTTTATTATTCATTCCCAGAATATACGCCACAAGAATGTAATTTGATTGGAGATTTAAATGGTGATACAATTCTTAATGTTTTGGATATTGTTCTCATGGTTAGTATGGTATTAGATGTTGGATATGCAGAAGAAGCAGATATGAATTTAGATGGTATTATTAATGTTTTGGATGTAGTAATACTCATAAATATGATTTTAATGTAGAAATTAATTGAAATGAAAAATAGTTTAATTTCACTCTTAATTATAAATTCAATCATCCATGCAGCATTAATTCGCCCAACAAATGATATGGAGCTTAATTATATACATGTTTTATTTGAGTGGGATCAGGAGCCCGATGCAATAGGTTATAATTTGCAAGTTTCAAATCAAATGTTTTTTAATGATATGATATTAGATATTGAAGAATTATCAACAGTTTATCTTGATACAGAAAATTTTAATTGGGATGATGATTATTATTGGAGAGTAAGGCCCATATTGGGATGTGAGGATTGTGATTATGGAGAGTGGATTGGCTCAAATTCATTTTACATAGGTGACAGGGCATTTCAAAATCTTGATATTGATATTTATGATGAAGATCAATTAGAAGATGGATATGTTGCCCCTTCTCTTGCATCAGCAATCATCGATTTGCAAGGAAATGAAATTTGGAATGATGGTGGTTTTCAATTTCAATTAAATCATATGAGTGAATATGGAAATATTTATGGATTTAGTGTAATTGATTATCCTCTTAATACAGGAATGAAAACTAATTTTGACATGGATGTAGTATGGAGTACTATGGATGATGATCCTGTAGATACACATATTATTAAGCAAATACCTAATGGGAATTACATGGGTTTTTTACAAGAATATCAATTAGGTCCAATTGCAAGTGATAACTACATGACTCAATATTTTAGAGCAATTGGCTATGAAGCTGATGGGATTACGTTAGAGTTTTCTTGGTATGGCCAAAAAATAGTTGAGTGGAATGAAAATCATGAGGTTGTATGGAGTTGGAACCCCTTTGAATATTTTACAATGGATGATTATGATAATTATGAAGGCACGTGGTATGGAGCCTACTTTGATCAACAATTTGATTGGATGCATTCAAATGCATTTCATTTTGATGAACAAGAGAGTGTGATCTATGTATCACATAGACATTTATCAAGAATTACTAAAATTGCATATCCATCAGGGGATGTGATTTGGAATATGGGCTTGCCTGCGGAATACATGGCTTCTGGTGAGGATCATATTTGTAGTGATTTATTGTTTAGTTTTCAACATGACATTCAATTGCTTGATGATGGGACATTACTTTTCTTTGATAATGGAAATTTAAGTGAAATGTTGCTTGGAGATAGTAATCCTACTACTAGAATTCGTAGAATAAGGGTTGTTGAAGATTCATATTGCGAAACAATTTGGGAATATGAACTGCCTCAAAACCTACATGGTTTAGGCATGGGAAGCGTTCAATTATTAGATAATGGAAATTATTCCATATATACATATGGAAGCGGTTTGGGGGATCCTGAATGTAGTGTAATTGAAGTAACGCAAGATAAAGAAATAATTTGGAAAGCTACGGGCAGTCAAAATACGGCTTGGTATCGAGCTTATAAAATTCCATCGTTACATCCAGAGGCATTTAGTGTAATGGTGGATGGATATGTGGAAAATGAAGATGGAAATACCATTGAGATTCCTGATAATACGTTAAATTTTACTATTTTTAACAAAAGTGGATATGTCCATGAATATAAATATATGTTTTCTGATCTTATGGATGGGGAAACTCAGCTTTTTATCTATGATGAAGGAATGGTAACCATTGGGGCCTATGGAAGTGCAGAGTTATCATTTTCTGTAAATATCGCGGCAGACATAACTTCCACCCAGGTGATGTTAGCTGTATGGCCATATCACCACGATTATGCATTAAAAGAACTTCTTTTTCCAGTTTTATTGGCAAATTCACTCGTTGGAGATATAAATTCTGATGGAATAATTAATATTTTAGATGTAGTTGTACTCATAAATATTATTTTAGGATTGGAAGATGGAAATTCTAATGGAGATTTAAATGAGGATGGTATATATAATATACTAGATGTAGTAATATTGGTGAATTATATACTTGGTTAGTTATTAATTATATAATTAGTATAAAAAATTAAATTTATCATTTTGTACTGAATACTTGTATTCTTAAATAAAATATCCATACATTAAAGGCTGCTATACAATAGAATATACTAAAATAAGTGGAGTAATTGTGATTTACGTAAAAGTTAGAGAAGATGAGCCATTTGAAAAGGCTTTGAGAAAATTTAAAAATAAATGGGTAAAAGCAGGTATTTTAAGAGAAGTAAGATCTAGATCTTATTATTTAAAACCTAGTGAAGCTCGTAAATTAGCAAAACGTAGTAAAAGGAAAAGACCTTCTATCAATTCATCTTATTAATGAATTCTTAAATGGCAAATGCCGTTTTAATTGAAATAAATTTAATGAATAAAATAAAAATACTCTTTCTTAAATGTGATTAACGTACATGATATTAAGTTAGAGCATTAGAGTAACAAACAAGTAAAACAAGTAAAGGAAAAAAAATGAGTGACGCAAAACAAGGAACAGTTAAGTGGTTTAATGATGCAAAAGGTTTTGGATTTATTGCTCCATCTGATGGTGGTAATGACCTATTTGTTCATATGAGTGAAATCCAAATGGACGGATTTAAAACTCTAAAAGATGGACAATCTGTTGCATATAACGAAGGTTCTAGTGAAAAAGGGCCTTGCGCAACTAACGTGGTCCCGCAATAATAAAAAATTAATTAACACCATGATTACATGGTTTAGTTGATACTTTTCAGCCCCCTTTTTAGGGGGCTGTTTTTTTATAATCCTTATTACGTTTTTGAATGATGGTAGATGTAATTTTATGGGTTATCAAAATTTAAAAAACTCATGATTTTTAGATTATTAATTAATTGTATTCTTTTTATTGTAATTAGTGGAAATGTATTTTCACAATCTTTTTCAATTAAAGGAGAATTATGGTTGAGCGAATTGACTGGAAATGATATTCCATCAAATCTTTCTTCAGCGGAATTAAATATGGGTTATATGCAAATGTGGTCATTATTTAAGGAATTGGAGGATGATAAATTTCTAGATGTAGAAATTAGTTATGAATTGAATCGTATTTATTCTGGTGATTCTTTAATGACAGATGATAATGACTTTTATCGTTATTGGATCCGTTATTCTACTAATAAATTAGAAGCACGTGTAGGTTTACAAAAGATTGTATTTGGACCATCTCAAGTTTTAAGTAGTTTAGCTTGGTTTGACTCTGTTGATTTACAAGACTCAAGAGAGAAAGTGAATGGAGTAGAGGCTTTAAGGCTTCGCTGGTATCCATCCAATGTCATTTCATTATGGACATGGGTAATTAATGAAAATAATGGCATGTCATTTGGTGGTAGAGGTGAATTTTCTTCAAATATTGGTGAATGGGGTTTGAGTTTGCATAAAAGCCCTAAACAATCTTTTTTAACTTTAGGGGATTTTGAAACACCCATTTTATTAGAGTCATATTATCGTATTGGCACTGATTATAGATATGATGGGTTTATGGGTTTATGGAATGAAAATTCTTTGTTGAATTCTAAAGATTTTATTTTATCCATGAGTACATTTGGAGGAGATTATACATTGCCAATATTTAATGGGATTTTAATAATGGGAGAATATATGTTTTTTTCATCTGAATTAATGGATATAAAAGAAAATCAGAATTCCATGGCTTTTATGGCAAGTATGCCAATTGGGATGATACATCAATTAATGTTTATTTCAAGTATTGAGGTAGATAAAAATAGAAAATATAATCATTTGCGTTGGTCTAGCACTTATGATGACTATAGCATAAATCTTATTTTTTCTGAAAATCCAAGAAGAATAGAATATGAATCATCGGAAAGAGCATTATTACCAAATTCAATTTCATCAAATGGATTAAGTGTCCAAATTATGTTTATATATAATCATTAAGGAAAGAATGAAAGAAAAATCAGTTATAAAAGTTAATAATTTGATAAAAAAATTTCCAATTGGAGGAGATTTTTTTACTGCATTAAAAGCAATTAAATTGGTTCTAAATGAAGGCGAATTTACAGGATTAATAGGGCCTTCCGGCTCTGGTAAGACCACTTTGCTTAATATCATTGGTGGATTAGATGCACCGAGTGATGGAGAAATAAGTGTTTTAGGAAATAATTTAGAAAATACTACGCATGACCAAAGAGCAAACTTGCGACGTAAGTTTATGGGTTTTATTTTTCAAAGTTATAATTTATTGCCTGTTTATACGGTTTTTGAAAATGTAGAATTACCTTTAATTTTAAATAAAATGGAAGTAAAAGCTAGAAAAGAAAAGGTTGAACAGGCTGTAGAATGGGTGGGGTTAAGTGATAAGTTAAATTCTAAGCCGTCAATGTTAAGTGGTGGAGAATGCCAAAGGACTGCAATTGCTCGTGCCATTGTTCATGAACCCGCTTTGATATTGGCTGATGAACCAACTGCAAATTTAGATGCAAAAAATTCGCATCAAATAATGAAAATTATGTTAAAATTAAATGAAGAGCTTAATACGTCATTTGTTTTTGCAACTCATGATGAAAAAATAATGGGGTATCTTAGGCGAATAATTCATTTGGAAGATGGAGAATTGATAAAAGATGAAAAGGTTCAAAATCCTCATTATTCATAATGATGTTATTTAAAATTGCCATTAAAAATTTATTAGGAGCAAAACTTCGTACATGGCTTAATGTATTTGTAACATCAATTTCATTTTTCATGATAATTTTCATGTCCAGTTTATATGATGGAATGAGAGAACATGCCAAGCAAGTTTCAATAGATACAGAAATAGCAGGGGGTGCTTATTGGCATCCTGATTTTGATCCAATGGACCCCATGACATTTGAGGATTCTCATTCAGTTTTACCAGAGGGAATAGAAACAATTGTAAAACAAGATAATGCAGTATCAGTTTTAGTAAGTCAAGCTTCCATTTACCCTTCAGGCAGAATGATGCCTGTTGTCATGAAGGGTATATCCCCGGATCAAGAAATAATAAATCTTCCAACTGAAAAGTTAAATATAGAAGATCAATCTTTCATTCCAGTTTTAATAGGAAAAGGAATGGCAAATTACATGAAATTAGATGTAGGCGATACATTTATGATTCGTTGGCTTGATGCAAATAGAACATATGATGCTGATGAAGGGATGATAGTACATGTAATGGAAACTAAAAATTTTAAAGTAGACATGGGACATATATGGATTCCTTTAAAAAAGGCTCAAGACATGTTGGCAGTGGATGATCAGGCAACATATGTTACATTTAAAAAAGATTTATCATTATTAGATAATCATGGTAATTGGGTTCATAGAGATGTCAATTATTTAATACGTGACATAGAAGCAATGATTAAAGCTGATGAACCAAATGCAAGAGTAATGTATGGGATACTTCTATCATTAGCAGCAATGGGAATTTTCAATGCTCAAGTTTTATCAATTTTTAGAAGAAAAAAAGAAATTGGTACTTTAATGGCATTAGGAATGACACGTAAGAAGGTTGTAGGATTATTTACCATGGAAGGGATTTTAAATGCTGTTCTTGCAAGCATGGTAACATTATTATTTTTTGGTCCTATTTTGTGGTTTTTTGGTAATTATGGAATACCACTTCCATTAGATTATTCTGACATGGGATTAATTGTTGCAAAACGACTTATTCCTGTTTATTCTTTTAGCTTAATTATTATTAGCTCAGTACTAATATTTACAGTAGTTTTAATTGTAAGTTATTTGCCTTCTAGAAAAATTTCAAAAATGAGGCCAACGGATGCTCTTAGGGGAAAAGTAGCCATATGATTAAATTTTTAATAAAAGGCGTTTTACGTGATAAGTCTAGAAGTTTTTTCCCGATTATCATTGTTGGACTATCTGTTGCCATGATTATATTTTTTCAAGGATTTATGACAGGTGTAATGAATGGTTTTTTTAAAGGAACGTCAGTTGTATCAACAGGGCATGTGAAAATTATGACTCGTGCTTATAATCAAGAAAGTCAATTGTTTCCTAATGATCTGGCTTTAATGGATGCAAATGTAATGTTGCAAACATTAGAACAAAAGTATTCTGATTTTTTTTGGACCCCAAGGATAAATTTTGCAGGTTTGTTAGATGTTCCTGATGAAAATGGTGAAACATTAGAGCAAAGTCCTTTTTTTGGAATTGGCATTGATATGTTTTCTGAAAATTCTCGTCAAATAGAAATATGGGAATTAGAAAGAAAATTAATGAAAGGAACTCTCCCTACAAATGCTGATGAAGTTTTATTAAGTACAAAATTATTTAATAGATTAAAATTAAAAATAGGCGATCATTTAACATTTATAGGTTCTACCATGCATGGTGCTTTTACAACATATAATTTTAAAGTTGTAGGAACTTTTGCATTAAATATGGGGCAAGTAGATAAGGAAATGATGTTATTGGATATTTCAGGAGCTAGGCATGCTTTGGACATGGAGGATGCTGCTTCAGAAATATTAGGATATTCTCATTCACTTTATTTTGAAGATGAATATACTGTTGATACTAGAGATGCTTATAATTTTTTAAATGAAAATGAAAAGGATGTTTTTACTCCCATCATGTTGGCTTTGCGTGATTCTCATCAGATGGGAACGATGGTAGATATGAATAATGCCATAATGTTTATAATATTAAGTGTATTTATGATAATTGTCATGATTGTTTTATGGAATATGGGACTTATGAGTGGTCTTAGAAGATATGGAGAAATTGGCATGCGATTAGCCATAGGTGAATCAAAAGGACAAGTATATCGTGCGATGATATTAGAATCAGTAATAATTGGCTTTATTGGTACAACTTTTGGCACAATAATTGGGCTTGGTTTGACATATTATTTACAAGAAGTTGGCATAGATTATACAAAAGCTTTGGAATCTCTTTCTTCAACAAACATGATTATGCCAAATGTTTTTTATGCTCAAGTAACGCCAGATTTATTTTATATTGGATTTATTCCAGGCGTTCTTGCTACTGTTTTAGGAACCATGTTAGCTGGTAGAGCCATTTATAAACGTGAAATGGCACAATTATTTAAGGAACTTGAAGCATGAAAATAAAATTTTATGGTATTTTATATGTTTTCATTATTAATTCAATATTTTTAATTGCAGATGAAAAAAAAATAACAGTAGATGAAATCCTTTCTTCAATAGATAAAAATTTATATTCTAAAAGTCAAGTTTATACGAGTAAAATGATTGTGTATGGCCGTCGTACAAGCAGAACAATAGTTTTTAAAGCTTGGGTAGTTGGTACGAAGAAAGCATTTACCCAATATCTTTCTCCTCCTAGAGAAGCTGGAACTAAAATGCTTAAGAATGATGATAAACTTTGGACATATTCTCCCCAAACAGATAGAACCATTCAAATTTCAGGACATATGCTTCGTCAATCGGTTATGGGTTCAGATATGTCTTATAATGATATGATGGAAGAACAACCTTTAATGGAAATGTACGAGGCTACCATGGAGGGGATTGAAATTATAAATGAGAGAAATTATCATGTATTATTATTAGAAGGAAAAATAAAAGGTCTTTCATATCCTAAACGTCGCATATGGGTTGATGCAGAGTATATGCTTCCAATAAAAGAAGAACTTTATGCAAAAAGTGGGAAATTATTAAAATCTATTTCTTTGGATGGAATAAAAAAAATTCAAGGAAGATGGTTTCCTACGAAATTTATTTTTAAAGATGAATTAAAGCATAATAGTAAGGGAACGGAGTGGATCATAGAAAACATACAATTTGATGTAGAAATCCCTGAAACACAATTTTTAAAAGCCCTCCTTAGAAAATAATTTCATAATATATATTCAAGTATTACAATTTGTATCAATACTTTTATCATTTTTATGATTTGTTGTAAATTAAAACGATTTTATTGAGGAGAGAGGTTTTTTATTTTTAATAATTTGACATATTACATTTTTTTATTTGTCTCATACTTACATGCAACATTTTCAATTGTAGCCGTAGATACGACTACTGGAGAAGTAGGAAGTGCTGGAGGTTCATGTATTGCAGGTTCAATCATAATTAGTGATATTCATCCAGGAGTTGGTGTGATTCATACTCAATCATATTATTTGCCTGCTAATCAGAATTATGCATCATCATTAATGGACTTAGGATATGCTCCATCTGAAATAATTTTATTATTGGAGGAAAATGACATTCAAAACAATCCTGGAATTAGACAATATGGAATAGTTGATTTATATGTTGAAAATAATTATGGAATGCTTTATGAAGATGAATGTGATGAAATTTATGGTGCAATCTGGGAAGGAGAATTAGGTAGTGGGGAATTAGCTGAATGCATTGATCAAACTAGTTCTAGAAGTGCTTCATTTACAGGAAATAATTGTTTGAATTGGAAAGGACACATTAATGGAGTTAATTATGCAATTCAAGGTAACATTCTGTTAAATGAAGATATATTGTTAGGCATGGAATCTTCATTTTTAAATACCAATGGATCATTAGATCAAAAACTCATGGCGGCTTTACAGGGAGCAAAGGTGCCTGGGGCAGATACAAGATGTATGGATGAAGGTATTTCAACATTATCTGCATTTATTCGTGTGGCTAAACCTGATGATAATGAAGAATATTTTATTGATTTAAATGTTAATTCTGTTATTACATATTTTAATCAAACTGGCATTTGGATTGATCCTATTGATACTTTACAGACACTATATGAAAATTGGTATCAAACGGATTTTAATTATGACACGGGTGATGTTAATCAAGATTATTTTATTGATATACTTGACATCATCGAATTGGTTAATGCAATTTTAAATGAAAATTCAACTGGGATTGGTTTTTATTTATCTGATATTAATGGAGATGGTGTTTTAAATATTCAAGATTTAATTGCTCTTGTAAATCTTATATTAAATTAAATAAATATTAAATTTAGTGAGAAATTGTAGAGTTAATTAAAATATGGTTTCTATTTATATTTTAATATAAATTAATTTGTTATTTGTAGAGTTATCATGCATTCATTAATAGAAGAATTACCTTTTGAAATTCCTGAAGACCTTTCATTAAAAATTAATGAAATTAGTGATATTTCATCTAATCTTAATTCCATTAGAACATGGGTACATTATAATCAGGAAATCACTCATGAAGAAAGATTAGTATGGCATAAACCCATATTAGAATTAGCTAGAAAAAATAATTTAATGGAATCTGAAGCTATTTCATTAATGAAAATGGCCAAAATCCATGATAGAATGGGAGATTTCAATAAATCACTAAAAGCAAATAAAAAGGCTCAAAATCATCCCCTAAATTTCAATAATAAATAATAATTGAGAAAGAGATTAAAAATGCTAATTCGTCTTCTAATAATTATCTTGTTTCTTTGTAGTTGTGCAGTCAATACAAATAATACACGTTCATTTCAGTTTACATATGAAATAGACATAGAGTCTACAAATGGAAAAAAATTAGAAGTATGGATTCCTATTCCCAAATCAAATGAAGTTCAAACTATTTCAAAACTTAAAATTAATACTAATGGTTTAAAGTATAGTTTGGAAGATGAAAAAGTGCATGGGAATAAATATCTTTATATTAATCAATCAGATGGGATAATGGAATCAAAGCAAGTTTCAATAGTATTTAATGTGCTAAGGAAAGAACATCAAAATGTTAATTATGAAAATGTAAATCCTAAAAAATATTTAGATTCATATAATTCAGTTCCTGTAGGCGGTATATTTAATAAAGTCATTAATGAAAATAAATTATCTAAAAATAATGTTAGAAAAATTTATGATTATGTTTTAAATGGAATGCATTATGGGAAGCCAAAATCTGTGGATAATCAATATTATAAAGATCCATGGTTAAATGCAGATGGAAAATATGGATTAAAAGAAGTTAATAGAGATAAAGTAGTAGAGTTATATCAAGAAGCAAAGAAAAGAAAAGGTAATTATACTTTTGGTAATGGAAATTCCATTTATGCTTGCGACATTGGCGTTGGTAATTGTACTGACTATCATTCATACTTTATATCATTAGATCGAACTATAGGAATACCTACACGTTTTCACATGGGGTTCCCCATACCTAATGGAGATAGTGGGAAAGTAGGCGGATATCATTGTTGGGCTGACTATTATGTTGAAAATGAAGGATGGTATCCTGTTGATATTTCAGAAGCAGATAAAGACCCAATGAAAACGGATTATTTTTTTGGCACTGTTTGTGAAAATAGATTGGAAATGATGGTGGGTAGAGATTTTAAGTTAAAAGGAAATGAATTAGATTTTGTTAATTTATTTATTTATCCCATTATGGAAATAAATGATAATGAATCTTTTTCTTTTAAGAAAAATTTTACATTTAAAAATTTATAAAATCATTTATTATATTTTTCAATAAAATTGACAATTATTTGTGTAAAAACACTATCCTTACCTAAGCCTGATCCACTTTGAATGGAACCTGTGGATAAGATTGCATTATCTCCCAATTCTTTTATTATAAAATCTGCCCCTCCATTATTAGGATTTTGTCCTTTTGCAATAAGAGTTATATCTTTCTTGCTAGATCGAGTAATTTTATCTGTTTCTAATCCTGATAAGCCTAATTCATTAATTCCATTTCTACCAAAAATATTATCTTTAGGAATTTCAATTTTATTAAACAACCAATGCTCAGGTAAAATTATTTTATAAGGTGAAAAAGTTTCATAACCTCTATTATCATATCGTACTCCAAGGAATTTATCTTCACTTTTTAAATTATGTTTCCACATCCCTCCTAATGAAAAACTATTTTTAAACATAGTTAAATCTTTTCGACATTCCATAATTTGCATTTTTTCATTCCATTTTGTTTTCCAATAAATTTGGTTTCCTCCAATTGACATGATTGATTTTCCATTTATATTAACAAGGTCCATTAATTTTAAATAAGTGATATTAGAAATATATTCACAATGGTATGATAAGATAATAATAGAGCTTTCATCTAATGCATTTATATCAATGTCTAATATGTTATCTGGATAAATGTTTATGTCATATTTTTTTTCAAACCAATTATATATGTTAGCTTCTACTTCTATATCGTGTTTTCCCATTATTATCGTATTAGGTCTTTGATTTGAAATATAGTAAACATTTTTATGATCAATTATGTTACTATATAATGATTTTCCACCCCAATGATTATAGGCGACCCATGTGCTTGTAGGGGCTAGGAGAGCAATATTAGAAATTTGATTTTTATTAGAAATTATAATTGGAAAAATAAAAGCAGCATTTTTTTTATTTGTTAATTCAATTAAATAGTATCCTTCATCAAAGTTATCATTAATGAATATCCTTAATGATTCTTTCCAATTACATCCAAATTCAGATTGTGTTTCATTGATTTCTTGATTAATCATTGGGAAGGTGTTTTCATAAACTATTTTATATGAATGAGGATTAATGATTTTTTTTATTTTTAATTCATTATCATTAGTTTCAGATTTTAAATAAAAGATTATGGTATCATTAATTTCATAAAAGAGTTTATTAGTATATCCTTCAATTAAGGAGGGTTTCATGCCTTTTAATTCATCTGTAGAAACAAGTAACATAAATCTATACTTAAAAAACCATGTAAAAATGATGGTAGAAAAGATTAATGTGGTTAAAATGCTATATTTAATTATTTTTTTCATTTTTAAAAAAGGTAATTAATTATGCCAACAATATATCAATGTATGGATCAAAATGGCAATAAGCAGTTTCTGTTATGTAACTATTTGTAGAAACTAATTAACTGG
>CAZQYT010000013.1:0-14263 GCA_964597475.1 uncultured bacterium
ATATGCACACATGGTAGATGAACCATCAGGCGATGCATCATCAAGTCAAGATATAATTGCACTTCAAGGTACTTATAAAGGGAATGATGCAATTGATGATGAAGGAAATGAATATACAGACATAGAAAGATTTTATTTTAATCTTTCATTAAATGGTGGATGTTGTGATGATGGTGGATTATTTGGTCCATGGTATTTATATGGTGTAGGCATAGTAAATCCTGAATCTCCAGAACCAATCGCATATGCCATAGGTTATGGCAATGGCGGGTTCGGACAATTAACTCCTGGATTATTAAAAATTTCAGGCGATCTATCTACTGGCGAAATTGGTGGTTTCGAATATTTAACTACAAACATTACATATAATACTAGTGGAAATGACATGCAAGCAACTGCACTAATGAGTTACATCACAGATGATAGTCAATGGGGGCCTTGGCCAAATGCCTATAATGGCTTTATCGTTCTTGGCGTTACTGTTGAAGCTTCCTTAGATGGTTTAGATGTTGCGGCTGAATTAAATGATCAAACCAATCCAGGACTTATGGTTTGTACAACTACATTTCAAGAAGGCAATACTGCTGTTTCACTAAGTAACCCAGAATTTGATGCAGAAACCAATACATTATCCATTACTTATGCAGATGATGATGGAAACTTGCCATGGTTCAAGGCTGCACAAATTTGTGATTCAGGAACTGATAATTGTTTCCTTTCAATGGATATGGTTCCTGATGGACATAATTATAAAGAAGGCGTACGCTTTTCTTCTTCTTTTACAAGTGAAGAAGTTACAAATGGAAATTATGATGCACACTTTTGGTTTGCTGATGATGATATTGAAGCATACCCTCAAGCACAAATTATATTTCCAATCACTATAGGTAGCGAAGGTGGATGTTCAAACCCAGGAGATGTAAATGGTGACTTGATAACTAATGTTTTAGATGTGGTACTTCTTGTAAACGTAATTTTATTAGGAACTGAACCTGGTGACTGCTCTGATGTAAATGGAGATGGAATAATTAATATTTTAGATGTGGTACTTTTAGTTAATCTTATTTTAGGTTAATTAAAATATAATTTAAAAAATAAAAAAACCCTCTAATTGAGGGTTTTTTTATTTAATCATTTCTCTATTTAATACATCTAATGTTTTTTTAATGTCATTCATTGTAATTCCATAGTGAGTAACCAATCTAAATCGATCAGGGCTTGTTTCTAAAAAACAAATATTTTCAATGTTAATTTCAAAAGGATAATTTTTTTTATTACCAGTTTGATCAAATAATTTGTCACCTCTTCTTTGATTTTTTTTAATCGTAAAATATAAAATATTACTCTTTATATTCTCATCATCTACTAATAATCCTTCAATATTTTTTAACCCTTCAACTAACATTTTTACGTGGTCATGATCTTTCTTGATTTGGTTAATCATATTATTAAGTGAAATGATTCCAGTAGCAGCAATTATGCCAGCTTGACGCATGCCTCCACCTAATGCCTTCCGCATCTTTCTAGCTTTATTTATAAAATCTACATCTCCGCAAATAACAGATCCAATTGGCGAAGATAAACCTTTAGATAAACAAAATGTCACCGAATCTACATTTTCCACTAAAAATTTAACATCTACTTCTAACGAAACTGCTGCATTAAAAATGCGTGCACCATCAATATGCACTTTTATGTCATTTGCATAGGCAATTTCAGCCACATCATTTATATAATTTGCTTCTAATGGCGAACCATTACACAAATTATGTGTATTTTCTAAAGTAATTGCAGATGTTCTTGGAAAATGAACATTATCAACACGTATTGATGATTCTATGTTTGAAATTTTTATTTTCCCATTTTTTTCATTTTTCAATTGCCTAGAATGAATTCCACCAAAAGCTGAAATCCCTCCAGCCTCATAGTAAAATGTATGAGATTTATCTCCCAATAATATTTCACTTCCTCGTTCACAATGTACAAGAATAGAAACCAAATTACCCATAGTACCGCTTGGCACTAATAGACCAGCAGATTTTCCCATTATTTCTGCTGCCTTACTCTCTAACTCATTTACCGTAGAATCTTCTTGAAAAACATCATCTCCTAATTTTGCTTGAGCAATGGCATCATACATTTCTTCTGTTGGCATTGTAACGGTATCACTACGCAAATCAATCATTTTATTCATCCATGTATTTTATTAAAATCTTATAAGTTGAAATTTAAATCCTTTTTAGGCAGGTGTAGAATCCTAAATTTTCACATGAGCAAAAAGATAAATTTAATTAATGGCAATTTTATCACTTTGGATGATTCTTGCCCACATGCTGAATCCATATCAATTGAAAATGGAAAAATTTGCGGCATAAATGCCATTGATCATAATTGTGAAAATTTAAATCTTAAAGGCGCTACTATAATCCCTGGTTTTATAGATGCTCATTTTCATTTGACAAATCTTGGAAAACAACTTGATACACTTCAATTAAAAAATTGTAAATCAAAATATCAAATTGCTGATTTAGTATTAGAAAAAAGTAATGAATTAGATGAAGAAGATTGGATTGTTGGTTTTGGGTGGGATCAAACTCGTTGGCTTGACTCTTCTTTCCCTAAAAAAGAAATATTAAATGATTTAAACATAAAAAATCCAGTTTTTTTAACAAGAATTGATGGGCATTCAAGTTGGGTAAATGATATTTCAATGAAATTATCTGGGCTAAACATTAAAGCAGATCCTCCTGATGGTGGAAAAATAATAAATGATTGTATTTTAATTGACAATGCAATGAACCCCGTCAAAAATCTAATTCCTAAATCAGAAATGAAAACAATTGAAAAATGGATGAAACTAGCTTTTGACATTATTGTAAAACGAGGTATTACAAATATTCACGATGCATGGCAGGACCCCATTACAATTGACATATTAAAAAAAATTGATTCAAATGGGGAATTACCCATTCGATGCTATGGAATGATTGGAAGTAGTCATGAAAAATTTTTAAATCAATTTTTAAAAAATGGAATATATGTATCTGAAAAATACACCATACGTTCTGTTAAAGCATTTATTGATGGTGCGCTGGGAAGTAGAGGTGCTGCACTTTTGGAACCATACTCTGATGATTTAAATAATTGTGGATTAATTTTAATTGAAACTGAAAAATTCATTGAGCTAGCTAAAAAATGCAAAAATGCTGGTTTTCAATTATGTACCCATGCAATTGGTGATAAAGGTAATAAAATGGTTCTGGATATTTATTCAAAAACAATAACTTCTTCAATAAATCATCGTTGGCGCATTGAACATGCTCAAATGGTTTCCAATGAAGATGTTCCGAAATTTTTTAATAATGGCATAATACCCTCAATGCAACCCAGTCATTGCACAAGTGATATGAGATGGCTAGATGATAGAATAGGGGAAAAAAGATTTCATCGTATTTCAAGATGGAAAACATTCATTGATTCTGGCTGTAAAATTCCGGGAGGATCTGATTGCCCCATTGAAGAAGGAAATCCTTTATTCGAATATTATGCAGCTATTACTAGAAAAAATCATGATGGATACCCTAAAAATGGATGGGAATCTCAAGAATGTGTTAATCGATCAGATGCCTTGAAAATGTTTACCACATGGGCTGCACATGCAGAATTTTCGGAACATAAAAGAGGAAAAATAAGACCAGGATTTGATGCAGATTTAACAGTTTTGTCAAACGATTTAATTAATTGTAATCCTGAAGAAATTTTAAGCATTGAAATTTTAGGAACCATGGTGGCGGGAAATTTTGTATATCTAAATTTCTAATGTAATGCCATATCCATTATGTTTTCTAATATTTAAAACATTACCATTATCAAACATTAAGTACTGACCTTTTATACCCCATAATTTTCCCTTAATTTCATTTATTTTATCAAAACTTAAGCTTTTGACTTTATCTGGATAATCATTAACAGGATAATTTATTTCCGTAATATCATCTTTTTTACTTACATAAATTTTTAATTCATCTGGCAAATGATTTAACATTTTATTTTTTTCAACTAATAAATCAACTCCATCAATTAATTGATTTTTTAACATTCGCTGCCACTGAGTTCTATCTGAAACATGTGCTTTTAATGCTACTTCAATCAATCCTGCAATGTATCTATTTGGGGTTTTTGACAATCTTATTGCCTTCCAAGCTCCTTGATCAATCCAACGAGTTGGAATTTGCTCTGATCTTGTCACCCCAACCTTTAAACCGCTTGAAATAGCTAAATAAACAAAATGATCTTGAAGACAATGCTGCCTAGCCCAATCCATATCTCTTGCAATACCCTCATGTGCTTGACATAATTCTGGCCTTAAAATGCATTCAGAGGTTTGAGGAACTTTCAAAAAACAAGGATAACAAAAGCCTTGGGCAAATGATTTATTAATATTATTCCCACATGAAATACAAATTATTTTACCAGTCCATTTAAATGATATTATTTTACCAATCAAATCATTCATTATAATCTTATCATCACCCAATGATAAAATGTATTTCACACTTTCATTAAGTACAGTGCTCATTTTAATGATATTTCCATTATGTTTCATAATTCAAATTACAAGGATTTTACTAATCATCTCAAATTTGAAATAAAAAATAAAAAATATTTGCATCATACGATCATCTTTAACGTAAGTTTAATTTATATGGCATCAAATTCTACCAATTTAATCATTGTCGAATCACCTTCCAAAGCTAAGACACTTAAACGTTATCTTGGAAAAGGATATCAAATAGAAGCATCCGTTGGTCATATTAGGGATTTACCAAAATCTGATTTAGGGGTTGATGTAAATAATGGATTCAAGGCGACATATGTGGAATCTGAAGATAAATCAAAAGTAATCAAAGAATTAAAAAAACTCATAAAAAAAGCATCAATTTTATATTTAGCAACTGACCCAGATCGTGAAGGAGAAGCTATTGCTTGGCACATAAAAGAAATATTAAAGCCTTCCATTCCAATTAAAAGATTAGTTTTTCATGAAATTACAAAAAAAGCCATTGAAGAATCATTTAATCACACCCGTGACATAGATTATTCATTGGTTGGAGCTCAAGAAGCAAGACGTATATTAGATAGATTATGGGGATATCAAGTATCTAAAAAATTATGGTTTAATGTAAAGGGGGGATTATCTGCCGGTAGAGTCCAAAGCCCTGCCATAAAAATAGTAGTTGATAGAGAAAAAGAGCGTTCCAAATTCATTGAAAATGAATATTGGAGTATTGGAGCAAAGTTTAAATCTAATGAAAATGAATTTGATGCCATCCTTTCATTATTTGAAAAGAAAAAAATTGCCACTGGTAAAGATTTCAATAAAGAAACTGGAACCATGACTAAATCAAACATGTTTTCATTAGATGAAAAAATGGCAAAAAAATTAAGTGTTGATTTTAAAAATTCAAGCTGGAAAGTAGATGACATTGAACAAAAACCTCTTACTCAAAATCCATACCCACCTTTTATAACATCTACATTACAACAAGAAGGAATTAGAAAATTACGAATGTCATCTCAACAAGTAATGCGAGCAGCTCAACGTCTTTATGAAGAAGGTTTCATTACTTATATGCGTACAGATTCTGTTAGTCTTTCCAACGAAGCAATTAAAGCAAGTAGAAATGTAATAAAAAATAAATTTGGTAATGAATTTTTACCAGATAAGCCAAGAACTTTTAAAAGTAAAGTTAAAAATGCACAAGAAGCACATGAAGCAATAAGGCCTGCTGGTTCTACTTTTAAATTTCCTGATGAAATTAAAAATAATCTTGAAGAAATTGAGTGGAAATTATATGATTTAATATGGAAACGTACCATTGCCAGTCAAATGAAATCTGCTAAACTACAAATGACTAAAGTATCCATTAATAATGAAAATGCTCAATTTGAAGCTAAAGGTAAAATAATTCAATTTCCTGGTTTTTTAAAAGTATATGTAGAAGACATTGATGATCCTAATCAAGATAAAGATGATAAAGAATCAGTTCTTCCACCATTAAAAAAAGGATTAAAATTAGAGGCAAATACATTTATCCCAAAACAACACTTTACAAAACCAACTTCAAGATATACAGAAGCTTCATTAGTTAAAGAATTAGAAAATTTAGGTATTGGTCGACCATCAACATACGCTACAATCATGGGGAACATTCAAAGAAGAGGATATGTCCGAAAGGTGAAAGGAGCAATGATTCCTACATTTACCGCTTATGCTGTAGTACAATTTTTAGAATGTTATTTTAAAGACATGGTTAATTTAAAATTCACTGCCAATCTAGAAAATACATTGGATTCCATTTCTAGAAATGAAATGAAATCCAATATATTTTTAAATCAATTTTATTTTGGGAAAAATGGCTCCATAGGTTTGCACACATTATTAGAAAATGAATTTGATAAAGATAAATCAAGAACCATCATGGAATTAAAAAATGATAATGCAACCATTGCAATTAAAATTGGCAGATATGGTGTTTATCTTCAAGGTGAAGATGCAAATACTAATTTACCTGATGAATTTATACCAAGTGAAATAAGTTTTAATGAGGCACTTTTAAGTTTAAAGAAAAAAGCTGATGGTCCATTAGAAATTTGTAATGATCCAATTACTGGTGAACCCATATTACTTAAAGATGGTCGATATGGACCTTATCTTCAATGTGGTAAAAAAATGAAATCTCTTCTGCCGGGTATGGAAATGGAAGAAATTACTCCAAAAATTGCAAAAGACATAATTAGTTTACCAAAAAATATTGGAAAACACCCTGAAAACAATGAATTCATTAAAACTGACATAGGTCGATATGGACCTTATATTAGATGTGGAAAAAAAACATCTAGTGTAAATTCTCCAGATAATATTTTAAATCTAAGTTTAGAAAGAGCTGTGGAGTTATTATCTGAAGATAAAAAAAGAACAAGTAGTCAAACCATTAAAGAATTAGGCATTAACCCAAAAACAAAAACTACCATAGAAATTAAAAATGGTAGATATGGTGCATATGTAACTGATGGAAAAATAAATGCAACCCTACCAAAAACAACCCCAATAGATGACATTACTTTAGACATTGCAATAGAACTTATTGCAAATAAAAAAGCAAAAGGACCTACAAAACGAAGATTTAAAAAAAAATAAAATAATTACAATACATTGTTCAACCACCTTTGTGCTTAGTAAATTTTCATTAAATAAAAACATGATTTTATTAACTAAATTTTATAAATAATGCCTGAAAATCAAAAACATTCATTAATGGATAAAATAATTTCCTTGTCAAAACAACGTGGATTTATTTTTCAAAGTAGTGAAATATATGGTGGATTAAAATCTGCTTACGATTATGGACCTTTAGGAGTTGAATTGAAAAGAAACATAATGAATGAATGGTGGCGATCCATGGTACATAAAAGAGAAAATATTGTTGGAATTGATGCTTCCATCATAATGCATTCAAAAGTTTGGCAAGCTTCTGGTCACTTGGCAGGTTTTTCAGATCCCTTGGTTGATTGCCTAATAAGTAAAGAACGTTTTAGAGCAGATAAAGCTCCTAGGCCAAAATCAGGAGATGAACTACCAATTATTTGCACGGATAAAGGTCAGGCTAAAACTTTTCAAGAAATAATTAAAAAAAGATTCAATATTGAATTAAATAGAAATGGAAAAACACTAGAAGGATTACAAGTCATAAATCATGAATCTTTTGGTTTTTTTCTTAATGATTCAAAAAAACCTTCTGAAATTTTTCCATTTAGAGGTTATGTAAGTCCCACATTTGGCAGTCCATTTTTAAGTGAAGAAAGACAATTTAATCTTATGTTTAGAAGTCAAATAGGGCCTGTTGACGTATTGGGTGAAATTTCTTCATTTGTCAATAAAAATAAAGAGATGAATGTAAAAGAACTTCGTTCAGGAATAGATGACATAATTAAAAAATCTGCTGTTTATCTTCGACCAGAAACAGCACAGGCCATGTTTGTTCAATTTCAAAATTGTCAACAATCTATGAGTATGAAAATTCCTTTTGGAATAGCACAAATGGGAAAAAGCTTTAGGAATGAAATAACTGTTGAACATTTTATTTTTAGATCGTGTGAATTTGAACAAATGGAGATGGAATTTTTTGTTGAGCCTGGCACACAAAAAAAATGGTTGGAATATTGGAGAGATGCTAGAATGGAATGGTGGAAAAGTTTGGCAAATGATCCAAGCAAATTCAGATACCGCTCCCATGAAAAAGATGAACTTGCTCATTATGCAGACGCGTGTTATGACATTGAATATGAATACCCCTGGGGATATGACGAACTTGAAGGAATTGCCAGTAGAACTGATTATGATCTAAAAAAACATGAAGAATTTTCAGGATCAAAACTAAGTTATTTTGATCAACAAAAACAGGACCCAAATACAGGGAAAAATGGTTGGCGGTATACGCCTTATGTCATTGAACCTGCTGCTGGAGCGACCAGAGGATTATTGGTTTACTTATTAGATGCTTATCATGAAGAAAAAATTCCTAATTCTGATGGGAGTGAAAGTTCACGAGTTGTCATGAAATTTCATCCAAAACTTGCACCCATAAAAACTGCTGTTTTACCTCTTGTAAAAAAAGAAGGCTTGCCAGAAATTGCTAGAGACATAGTGTCAAAATTTTTCAAAGCTGGGATAAATGCAAGATATGATGAACAACACTCAATAGGGAAACGCTATAGAAGACATGATGAGGCTGGAACTCCCTACTGTATTACAATAGATGGGCAAACAAAAGAAGATGGGACAGTTACAATTAGAGATAGAGATTCAATGAAGCAAGAAAGAATGAATTCTAATGATGTTGTTGAAAATATTCAAAAAAAATTATCTGAATCTTAATCTCCATTTAACATTCTTAAATAATATTCATCATAAGCTGCAAGAAGGCTTTCTTGACCTGAATAAGGTCCCGGAACATATTTTTTTGAATTAATTCCTAATTGAGATTGTTCACAAATTTTCCAATCTTCTAAATTTGTTTTATCCCAAAATTCTATGGCATTATTAGAATTGTGGTTTGAATTTTCAAGTATTTTAGTTGAAAACAACCAGCTACAATCAATTTTACATTTATTTACCCCTACCGGCCAAACCACATGATACATTATATAATCTGGATGTAGGCTTAATAATAAATTAGGAAAAATGGAATAATAATAAACGCGATTCAAATTTTTTGTAGATAATTTTCCTAAAGTTGGTCCACATAATTTTCCATCTTTTGTTATGCTATTAGATTTCATTTCCATAAAACCTCCTAAAATTGGACCTGAAACCATATCATTTCTTCCTCCTAAATATGGAGTTATTTTAGCCAATGAAGGATGAATTAATGGACAATGATAACATTCAGAATAATTTTGTACAATCAACTTCCAATTACAATTCACATGATAAGTCTTACTTTCCAATGTTAATAAATTTTTCATTTCCCATTCATTAAATAAATTCATCAAGGGAGAAAATGCCGATGAAAAATCACTAAAAGATTCAGATAGATTGATAAAAAGAAAACCCTCCCATTCAGCTAATTGAACTTTATGTAAATAATATTCATCAATGGAAAAATCCTTAACTGCATCCATATTCGGAGCTGCATGTAACTTGCCTTTCAAATCATATGTCCAGCCATGGTATGGACATTGAATGGTTTTTGAAAAATTTCCAGAATGTTTAATGCATATTTTTGTACCTCTATGACGACAAACATTATAAAATGCATTTATTTCATTCTTATCATTTTTTAAAATAATGATACTTTCATTTCCCAATTCTAAAAGTTTATAATCTCCTTTATTAGGAATATCCTGAATTCGGCCAGCACATATCCATCCATTTAAAAAAATATTTTTCATTTCTGCCCTAAGAACAGAATCATTTACATAATATTTTTGGGATAATGTTTTAGATCCTTTTAATAAAGTTTCTTCTGTTTTAAAAAATGAATTCATTACTATTAGATTAAATCTTTCAGAAGATCCTTTGCATGAGAAATTGGTTTTACTTTTTCATATACCTTTTCAATGATTCCATTTTCATTAATCACATATGTTAAACGTGTTATGCCCATATATTCTCTACCCATGAATTTTTTCTTTCCCCATACTCCATATGATTTTAACATATCATGGGATTCATCACATAACAAAGAATATTGAAAACCTTGCTTTTCACAAAATTTTTTCTGTTTTTTAGGAGAATCTGCTGAACAACCAATGATTTGAATATTTTTTTCTTGAAATTTATTGAATTCTGACCTGAATCCATTACCTTCAATCATTCAACCTGGTGTACTAGCTTTGGGAAAAAACCATAATACCACTTTTTTTCCTAAAAAATCATTTAAGGATATAATATTTTCATCAGCATCAGGTAATTTAAAATCTGGTGCTCTATCGCCAATTTTTAACAATTTAATCTCCTTTGTTTAGATTGTCTATTTACTATTCATAATGCCTTAAATTACTAAGTCTAAATAAACTATTAAAATGATAAAAATTTATTCTGCAAATTGGTGAGGCTCATGCATCGCAGCAAAAAAACTGCTGGATGACAAGGGCTTGTCATATGAAACAATTAATATAGATGAAGAAGGTATTAGTAGAGAAGAGTTGATGAAATTAACTGGAGGGCATACAATCCCTCAAATCATAATTGATGATAAACCCATTGGTGGATTTGAACAACTATTAATGCTAAATCAAAAAAATAAACTATAAATAATCAAAATACTATGAACAAAGAATTAATATATGATTATTGTAATAATCATTCAAATAAAAACTCCAAAATTTTAAATGAAATAGAAAAACATACTTGGTCTAATGAAGAAGTCCCTCAAATGATAAGTGGCCAATTGGTTGGTAATTTTCTTCAATTAATAATTCATTCAATTAAAGCAAAAAAAGTTTTAGAAATAGGCACGTTCACCGGTTTTAGCGCTCTTAACATGGCTGAAAAACTTCCCGATAAAGGAGAATTACACACCTGTGAAATAATGAAAAAACATGTTGAAACAGCTCAATCTTTTTTTAATAAATCCACACATGGCAATAAAATAAAAATACATTTTGGACCAGCCTTGAAAAGTTTAGAACAAATGAGGGCTGGATATTTTGATATGGTATTCATAGATGCTGACAAAGTTAACTATCTTGAATATTATAAGCGAAGTTTTATGTTAATAAGAGATGGTGGGATTATTATATTAGATAATATGTTGTGGAGCGGAAGTGTTATTAATCCCGAAACTGATGATGCAAAAGCTTTACGAAAAACAGGTGATTTCATACAAAGTGATGAACGTGTTGTTAATATGTTAATGCCAATTAGAGATGGATTAATGATCTGTATAAAAAATGAAAAATAAAAAAATTCTAATCATAGTTACTGGTTCAATCGCTGCATATAAAGCATGTGAAGTTATACGCTTACTTAGAAAAGAAGGTGCTAATGTGCAAGTGATGATGAGCGAATCTGCTCAAAAATTCATTGGGAAGGCTACATTTGCAGCATTATCAGGTTCAGAGGTATTAACCAAATTATTTCCAAATACTCCAAAATCGGGATTGGAACACATAAAAAATGCAATTGAATTAGATGCCATAATTGTATTACCTGCTACTGCAAACATTATATGTAAAGCTGCAAATGGAGTAGCTGATGAAATTGTTTCTACTACTTTGTCCATATGTGAGCAGCCAACACTATTTGTTCCAGCAATGAATTTTAGGATGTGGCAAAATCCTTCAACCCAAGAATCTGTTGAAAAATTAAAAGAACGAGGAAAATTCGTATTAAATCCTGAAGAAGGATTACTTGCAAGCTTACATGAAGGAGAAGGACGATTAGCAAACATAAACAAAATAATGAATGGAGTTCGTTTATTATTTGAAATTCCCAATCCCTTAGAAGATAAAAAAATCCTCATAACTGCAGGACCAACTAGAGAAACAATTGATCCTATCAGATTTATTTCAAATAGATCAAGTGGAAAAATGGGTTATGCATTAGCTACAAAAGCAAGAGATATGGGTGCAAAAGTAATTTTAATTTCAGGGCCAGTTAATTTATCTCCCATTCCAGAAGTTGAATTTATTTCAATTGAAACTGCCAAGGAAATGAATGATGTTGTAAACACACATGTAAAAAATATGGATTATGTATTCATGGCAGCTGCGGTTTCTGATTATGCCTCTCACGAAATTTCAAATAAAAAATTGAAACGATCTTCTAAAAATTTAGTCTTGAAATTAGCGCCTACAACAGACATATTAAAATCCATTCAAAATAAAACAAAAGCAAAAATTATTGCATTTGCATTAGAAACACATGATGGTGAAAAAGAAGCCATGAGAAAATTAAATGAAAAAAAAGCTGATTATATTATACTAAATTATGCAAATGAAGAAGGTGCTGGTTTTGAGTCATCAACTAATAGAGTAATAATTTTTGACAAAAAAGGTACTAAATATGAGTTGAAAAAAGATCGAAAAGATAGAATAGCTGAAAAAATAATTTTACATATACTTGAAACAAAATAAAATCAATTAACCTCTAATTAAATTCCATACTTTATCTCACTCTAATTTTTTTGTAAATTAACTTCCCATATTTATGATAGAATCTTATAATAATCCAGATCAAGTTACTTCGCCTGATAAATTTGAAGAGGACATAGTCCTTGAAAAATCTTTACGTCCAAGTAAATTCGATGAATTTGTTGGACAAAAAGAAACAGTTGAAAACTTAAAAGTATATATTGAAGCAGCAATGCAGCGGAATGAAGCATTAGACCATGTATTATTATTTGGCCCTCCTGGTTTAGGAAAAACAACTTTAGCAGGGATAATTGCTAAGGAAATGAATGTAAATGTTAAAGTGTCATCAGGACCAGTATTAGATAGACCTGGAGATTTAGCAGGAATTTTAACTAATCTTGCAATGCAAGATGTTCTTTTCATTGATGAAATTCACCGCTTATCAAGTATAGTTGAGGAATATTTATATTCTGCAATGGAAGATTTTACAATTGATATAATGTTAGACAAAGGCCCAAGCGCTAGAAGTGTTCAATTAAATCTCAATCCATTTACTTTGGTTGGAGCAACAACAAGGCTTGGAAATTTAACTTCTCCAATGAGAGATAGATTTGGTGTTGTTTTACGATTAGATTTTTATGATGAAAAAGATTTAATGAAAATCATAATGAGATCTGCTGGAATTTTAGAAATTCAAATTAATAAAGAAGGTGCACTAGAAATAGCACAGAGAAGTCGAGGAACTCCTAGAATTGCTAATAGAATTCTTAGAAGAGCTAGAGATTTTGCTCAAATAAAATCAAATGGCTTGATTGATTTAGAAATTGCAAAAAAATTAATAAAAAAATTAGTAATTGTTGGTTTTGGTTTAGTTGTTATGGTTCGTAGAATTTTACAAGATTTAGTTAAAAAATTAAATGGAGGTCCAGTTGGCTTAGAATCACTTGGTGTTGCAATTTCTGAAGATGCACGTACAATTGAAGAAGTTTATGAACCTTTTTTGATAAAAGAAGGCTTTATTCAAAGAACTTCAAGAGGAAGAAAAGCATTGGAGAAGACTTTTACATATTTAGATATGGAAAGCCCCAATGAAGACAGTCAATTTAAAAATTTTTAATAGGAAGGAAAATACATGTTTTTTGGTTCTGTAGAAAAACCCCCACGCTTATCTGAATTTGATCTTGAAGTACCTGAAAAATTAATTGCTCAAGACCCTTTGAAAAAAAGAGATCAATGTAAACTAATGGTATTAAATAGAAAAGAGCAAACTATTGAACATC
The DNA here is from genome assembly GCA_964597475.1 of uncultured bacterium. Lineage (GTDB taxonomy): Bacteria > Fidelibacterota > Marinisomatia > SCGC-AAA003-L08 > D37C17 > JAYZCM01. The sequence goes on from CAZQYT010000013.1 coordinate 13,920, forward strand.
GAAAATTCACAGACATAATTGATTATTTTAACAAAGGCGATGTGCTTGTGATGAATAATACTCGTGTTTATCCGGCAAGGTTATATGCAAATAAAGATAAATCTGAATCACAAGTTGAAGTTTTTTTGTTAAGAGAATTAGCAGATGATTTATGGGAAGCAATGGTTAAGCCTGCTAGAAAAGTTAGAATTGGAAATAAATTATGGTTTAGTAAAGAAATCTCTTGTGATGTAATCGATAATACAGTATCTGGCGGTAGAGTTTTACGTTTTGAATATGATCAAGAATCTTTATACCCATTCATTGAAAAAGTTGGGCATTCTCCTCTTCCACCTTACATTGAT
>CAZQYT010000014.1:0-13897 GCA_964597475.1 uncultured bacterium
CCAGCATTAATTAAATATAATTTTTTAAATCAACCAATTGAACAACTAGGGGATGAATTATATGCAAATTCATCTGATGCAGTTTTTATTATTGATCATAATGGAATTATTGTGAATTTAAATAAAAGTGCTCGAAAATTATTTAATTTAAAGGGAAAAATTTTTAAATATAATATTAAAAATTTATTTAAAGATAAAAATATTTTAGAATATGAAGATGGACTTGAAATCAAAACAAAAAATAATAAATATGTTTCAATATCGCAAACTATTATTTATCAAGGAACACTTACTGTCGGGAAAATTTTGACCATTAGAGATATCACATCAAGAAAATTAGCACAAGAATCTTATGAAAATTTAGTTAAATCTTCAGGGGATATAATTTATAATTTAGATTTAAAAGGCAAATTTACATTTGTTAATCCCATATTTGAAAAAGTATCTGGATATACTAGAAATGAAGTTCTTGGAAAAGATTCTAATTTTATGGTACATAAAGACTATAAACATAAAATGTATGATGTGTTTAATGCATTATATGTAAAAAAATCAAAAAAATTACAACAATCAACAAAAATTGAATTACTTGCAATAACGAAAAAAAACACACAACTCTGGATGGAACTTGGAGTTAATACCATAGTAAAAAAAGCACAGATAGAGGGTTTTTCAATTATAGCAAGAAATATTACAGATAGAAAAAATGCTGAACAAGAGTTACTAAAAACGACAAAAGAGTTATCTGTTGCTCAAGAGGTGGCAGAATTAGGCAGTTTTACTTATAATTTGATAAAAAATAAAGTAACTTGGTCAGATAAGCTATATGAAATATATGGATTAGATAAGACCATATTTCATCCAACTAAAGATAATTTTTTTAATAAAGTAGTACATCCAGATTCTAAAGAAATAGCAGAGAAAGCAGTAGATGAGGCGTTAAAAAATAAATTACTTGAAACTGATTACATACATAAAGCTATTACTCCAACAGGAGAAGAAAAATGGATGTATGCTATTATAAAAATTGATTATGATAAAGAAAAAAATCCGATTTTAATGAATGGAACAGCACAAGACATAACAGAACTACATTCAATGAGATTACATTTAGAAAAAAGTCAAGAACGCTTAAAAAAAGCACATGAAATAGCAAAATTAGGAACATGGGAAGAAAATCATAAAACTGGAGAAATTTATTGGTCTACAATTTTAAAAAAATTATTTAATTTAGAAAAAAAAATAAAAATTGAATCTAATATGTTTTGGGGAATGGTACATCCAGATGATGTTGCGTGGATGAAGAAAAAATGGGAAAAGGCAGAAAAAAGAAAAAAACCATACTCTGGAACATTTAGAATTAAATTATCAAATGGAGACATAAAACATCTAAATGAACATGCGGAATTTATTCTTGATGAAACAGGAAATTTGTTGAAAACATTTGGAACAGTCATTGATATGACAGAATTACATAAACATCAAGATGCTTTACGCCAACTATCATCTCACATACAAGAAGTACAAGAAAAGGAAAGGGGGAAAATAGCCAGAGAAATTCATGATGAATTAGGACAACGATTAACTACAATTAATATGGATATTGCATTTTTAAAAAACAAATTAAATAATACTATGACCAAAGACATAAAAGATCGTTTATATGCATTAAGTAATTTAGTTGATGAAACCATAGGTATGAGTCGGCGATTAAGTCAAGATTTACGACCAACAATTTTAGATGATTTAGGTTTAATAGCAGCAATCGATTGGTTAAAAGAAGAATTTAATGCAAGAACGGATATACATTTTACCTTAGATTTTCCTGAAAAAGAAATTCCATTGCCTCAGGAATATGCAACAGCCATATTTAGAATTACACAAGAGGCATTAACTAATATTATTAGACATTCTGGAGCACAAAATGTAAATATTAAAATAAAAAATTCTAATTCAATTATTTCATTAGAAGTAAAAGATGATGGAAAAGGGATTTCAAATGAACATATAAAAGCAGAAGGAAAAACATTTGGAGTATTTGGAATGAAAGAGCGAGCAAGTAGTTTGGGGGGAAGTTTAATAATAAAGAAAAATTTAAAAAAGGGTACATCTGTTAATTTAAAATTACCTTATCAAGGGTTAAGATATTAATAATATGATTAAAATTTTAATGGTAGATGATCATCAAATAGTTCGAGAAGGAATTAAACGTATAATTCATGATACGGAAGATATTTGTATTGTGGAAGAAGCGGCAAATGGAGATGAGGCATTAGTATTATTGAAAAAAATAGATGTGGATTTAATATTATTGGATATTTCTATGCCAGGAAAAAATGGAATTCAAACATTAAAAGAAATAAAAAGAATCAATTCTAAATTACCTGTATTAATGTTAAGTATGCATGCAGAAGAACAATATGCAATGCGTTCAATTAAAGCAGGAGCATCAGGATATTTAACTAAAGACTCTGCGGCAAAAAAATTAGTAACTGCAATAAGAAAAATATGTGCAGGAAGAAAATATATAAGTCCAGAGGTAGCAGAATTATTGGTAACCGATATTTATCATGATGAAGAAAAAAAATTGCATACATTATTATCAGATAGAGAATTTGAAATTTTTAAATTTATTGTTAATGGAGATTCTCCAAAAACTATAGCGAAAAATTTGTCAATAAGTGATAAAACAGTAAGTACATATAGAAGTAGAGTATTAAAAAAATTAAAAATGAAATCAACCATAGAATTAATTAAATATGCAATAAATCAAAATTTATTAGATTGATTTCATTTTCCTTGTTTTAAGGTAAATAAAGAATAGAAATTTAGATGTCATATATAAAATATAATAAAAGAACATTAATTTGAAATTATTTATACTATTACTACTATTATTTTCATTTGGTTGTAATAATGAACATAAGCTAACCATGGAACGAGGAATTCAATTTTATGAATGGGATATGGTTGAAGAGGCCATAATTGAATTTAAAAATGTAACACACGCTCTAGGAGGAAAAACATCAAAATTAGATTACTCACAAGTAAAACTATTATCTCGCGCTCATCATAATTTGGCTGTTGCATATGCAAAACAAAAATGGTATCCTGAATCAATCAAAGAAGCAAAAAAAGCTTTTGCTCTATATCCATCAGAAGAAAATAAAAAAGTGTTAGAATTAATTAAAAAAAAATCTTCTAATCAAGAAACATCTAAAAAACTTATCCAGTAATATCTTCTCCGCCATCTACTCTTATATTATTGCCAGTCATCCATGTATTATTAGATAGACCAATAAGAGAAATAAATGTAGCCACATCTAAAGGAATGGTAAGTCTTTTTCCTGGATTAATCTTTTTTGCATTATTTATCATTTCTTCATTTCCTGGAATTTTACGTAATGCCGGGGTGTCTGTAACACCGGCTTGAATAGAATTTACAGCAATTCCATATTCACATAATTCTAATGATAATTGTCTGCAATAAGATTCCAAACTAGCTTTAGCTGCAGATACGGCACCATATGATTTCCACTGTCTGTGTCCTCCAGAACTAGTCATTGCAAAAATTTGAGACCCTTTTTGTAATAATTTTGCTTGAAATAAATCCTGTGTCCAATAAATTAAACTGCTAGCCATCACATCCAATGTCATTTCAATTTGATTTTGTTTTAAAGAATTAGAAAAATCATGATTGATAATTGGCCTTAGCGCACCAAAGGCTAAAGAATGCATTAATATTTTTATCCTCACATTTTTCATATTAATTAATTCATTTATTACAGACCCCCTTTTTTCCTTATCAGTTGCGCTCATATTTTTAAATTCAACTAAAACATTGTTTTGTTTTAATTCATTTATTAATTTTTCTACTTGAGGCATATTTACTTTTCTATCAAGGTGAACACCCAAAATATTTATACCTTTTTTTGCAAGCACTTTACATGTTTCTGCTCCAAAACCACTAGATGCACCTAATATTAAAGCCCAATCATTCATGTTATATTTCCTAATTAATTAAGAATTAAATTTAACAAATGATATTTACTCATCAAAATAGTTCAAACAATTAAGTATATGGTTATTAATAATAACATGTAATTTTCAATATGGGATTAAAAGTGGGAATAGTAGGCTTACCAAATGCTGGAAAATCTACCATATTTAATGCATTAACAAAATCTGAAATTGCAGCCGAAAATTATCCTTTTTGTACAATAGATCCAAATGTAGGAATAGTAAATGTTCCTGATAATCGCATAACTCAATTAGGTAAAATTTTTAATCCTAAAAATATTATTAATACAGCAATAGAATTTGTTGACATAGCTGGTTTAGTAAAAGGAGCAAGTAAAGGCGAGGGGTTAGGAAATCAATTTTTATCTCATATTAGAGATGTAGATGCGATTTTATATGTTATAAGATTGTTTCAAGAAGAAAATGTTAGTCATACAGAAGGGTCGATTGATCCAATTCGTGATATAGAAATAATAGAAACCGAATTATTATTAAAAGATATTTTATCTTTAGAAAAACATTTAAATAAAATAGAAAAATTAGTTAAAAGTGGAGATAAAGATGCAAAGGAAACCTTACAAGTTTTACAAAAAATCTTGCCCCAAATGAATGAAGGTATATCAATAAATAATATTTTATTAAATGAAGAAGAAAAACAACAAATAAAATATTTAACATTTTTAACCAATAAGCCAGTTTTATATATTGCCAATATTGATGATACAGAATTATTAGAAACAATAGAATCTTCTAATTATAAATTATTACAAAATCATGCAAAAAAAAATAAAAGCATAGTATTAAAAATTTGTGGAAACTTAGAATATGAAATATCAATTTTAGAAGAAGAAGAAAAAAGTCAATTTTTAAATGAATATAATCTTAATGAATCAGGACTACACCGACTAATTCAATCCGCTTATCAACTATTAGGATTAAAGACATTTTTTACTGCAGGTGATAAGGAGGTACGCGCATGGACAATAAAAAAGGGAATGTCAGCGCAGCAAGCAGGGGGAATTATTCATAGTGATATGGAAAGAGGGTTTATAAAAGCAGAAATTTATTCAGTTAATGAAATAATAAAAAGTAAATCAGAGTTAAAATTGAAAGAAGCAGGGAAAATTAGGCAAGAAGGCAAAAACTACATAGTGCAAGATGGAGATGTAATTTTTTTTAAATTTAATGTTTAATTTATTATAAAATATAATAAACTTATTTTGTGTTATTGTTGTCATAAACATAATTATTTTGAAAAATAAGAAATTTATAAATTTTATATGTTTTAAAATAATTTCCATTTACTTTTCCACTTAAATATCTGTTTTTCAATTTTTGTAGTTTATTTTTCATTTTCCATTTTATGAATTTAGCAATAAAAGGGTGATTGGTAGATAAAAATTGAGATGTTAAATTTCCTACTGGCAATAAAACATCTTGACAAAAATTATTTAAAAAATCAATGGTTGGAGCAGTTTCATTAGTAATATCTAAGTCATTGATTTTATTTAAAGATGATGTTTTGATTAGATTTTGAAATGACAACCAATTATGTCCACCCCCCATTAATGATTTCTTTTTTATATTTCTTTTAAAATAATCACAAATTAATAAATATCCATTTTGATTAATAATATTAGAAATTTTATTAATGGATTTTTTCATATCAACATATTGAAAGGATTCACTAAATAAAATCAAATCATATTTTTCATTTATTGTGAGATCTTCAAATTTAGAAATAAAAATTTTTCCACGATCTTTTATTTTTTCTTTTACAGCCTTAGCTAAATATTCACTTGGAATCACACAATCTACATCATAGCCATTGTTTAATAGCTTTAGTGATAAATTACCTGCACCACAGCCAACATCTAAAAATTTTCTCACTTTTTTTGGTATATTATTAATTATAAGTTGTGAATGGTTATCTTGTGCCCAAGAAAAATTTTTTACTGTTGGCATATCATTATTGGGCCAATATCCAAAATGTAAATCATCTGTATTTAAAAAAAATTTACCTAAAGCCAACCCCATATCTAAGCCAATTATGTTTGATTTTATTTTATTTTTTTGTTTCATAATTTTATCCTGTGTTTTTTTAATTTTTTATAATAAAGAATTGATTGTTCATATATTTTTAAATATGCTTTAGGAATATTTTTTTTTGAATTACTATCTATTTTAAATTTAAATTCTGTAGAGTTATTTACATTATCATACCAATATTCCCCCCAAATCCCATCATATTTTTTTTCTCCCGGGTCCCAATTCAACATTTTTTTATCAAATAATATTCCAATTTCAGAACATAATTTTAAAAGCATTTTTTTTGGATTAATTAATAAATCATCCGCATCTATTATTAAACAATGCTTATTATTATCAATTGTTGATTCAAAAATTTTAATTTGTTGTGGAAATCCTAATTGAAAAACATTATTAAGTTCACTATTTTTTTTTATGTATGATAAAATTACATCTTTGGGATTTCTGATAAGTAAAATGTTATTTAATGCTTTTATCCAACACAAATTATCAGAAATTGATAAATGATGAGCCATATGTTTTTGGTACCAAATGGATTTATTAGAAGGCAATTTTCCAGTTAAATAATTTTTTAATTTAGAAAGATTTGTGTCCATTTTTTTTATAATTTCATTTTTCATTGGATGTATTATTTCATTTTCATTCAAATAATATCCATATAGGGGTTCATCCGAAATAAATGTATCAGATCTATTACCAAAAGAACGCATTAGCGCAGTAGAAATATTACGAGGTCCTGACCACATTGCAATTTTCATATTATAGCAATAAAAACTTAATTATGTATTTTTTTTTCATATATTTTTTGTAATTTTCTAGTAATTGATCCTATTCTTCCTTTAGAAATTATAATGGAATCAATTTCAATTACAGGAATTATTCCTGAAAATGTACCTGTTACAAATGATTCATCTGCAGAATAAACATCATTCATTAAAAAATTTCTTTCAAAAATTTTTAAATTATTTTCTTTACAGATATTGATAATTGCTTGCCGTGTTATACCAGGCAAACAATATTTACCTGTTGAAGTCCAAATCTCATTATTTTTAACAATAAAAAAATTTGTTGAATTACATGTTGCTACATTTCCATTAACATCTAACATTATTCCTTCATCAGCCCCAGCATTGTTTGCCTCTATACATGCTGCTATACAATTATGTTTACTTAATGTATTTAATTTAGGGTTTTGTGTATTTTCAGTTCCCCTTCTTGTTTTTACAGTTACTAAATGAATCCCTTTGTTCATTGAGGTTACATTTAATATTTTATATTCTGGAATAATTACAATACTACAGTTAGTTAAATTGGCATTTGGATGCTGATACGGAGTTTTTTTTAATCCTCTAGAAACAATAAGTCGCACATGAATACCATTTTTCATATTATTTATTTCTATTGTTTTTTTTAAAATTTCTTTCAATTCATTTTTTGTATACCCAATATTAATTTCTAAAGCTTGAGCACCATGGTATAAACGCTTTAAATGTTCATCTAAAAAAACAAACTGCCCATTTATTAAGCGAATACCTTCCCAAACACCATCACCAAGTAAAAATCCGCTATCAAATACAGATATTTTTGCATCATTTCTATCATAAAAATCACCATTTATATAAATTTTAATATTTTCATTTCTAATATCTTCTATATAATTATGTGTTCCTTTATTTTTCATTTTTATTATGTTAATAAATTTAATTCACTAAAAAAAATAATTAAAATCCCTAAACCAGATAAAATTTTTAAATTTTTTGAAGAATTAGAAAAATCGATTTTTGATGAGTTTATGTGAATAATAAAAAAAATATTGTAAAAAAGGGGTAATAAAATTCCTAATGTTATTAATATTAAATATAAATTTCCATAATAATCAATTATCCATAAAAAAATTGTAAAGAAAGAAAAAGAAATTGCCATAAAGCGTAATAAGTATATTGATTTTAATTGACCAAATTTGACCGGGAAAGTGATAATATTATTTTTATAATCACCTTCAATATCTTCAATATCTTTGCATAACTCTCTAATTATAGATAATAAGCTAGCTAATAAAAAAGGAATCCACATCATATCAATTTTATTTGTAAGTGATGCTTCAGTAAAAAGAAATAATGTGGCTGTCATAATGCCAATTATAATATTTCCAATAAATGGTAATTTTTTAAAAAATTTAGTATAGAAAATTGATAATGGGAAGATAAATATTATAGCTATTATTCTACCAAGTGGATATATATATAATGAAGACCATATTCCAATTACATATAATATAATAACTAAAAAATATAAAAATATAAAATTTATTTTTTTAAAAATAAATGTTTCATATGGTTTGTTAATTTCATCAGTTTTTATATCTAACAAATCGTTTAATATATTTGATGCCATGAGAAAACTAGAAGCTAGTAAAAATATGTAAACTAATTTTGATGAAAGCATTTCATTACATAAATATGCTACACATAAAATTGTTAACCAGGAAAACAACAAATTAATTGCGCGAAATTTTTTTAAAAAAATTTTAATCATTTTATTTATATATTTCTAAAACTCTATTATCATTTTGTAAATCTTTAAAAACATTAGTTTGTAAGTTTTTAGTATGAAAAATATTTATTATTTTTTTAAGTTTTATTTTATCATTTATTTCAAGAATTAAACAACCATTTGGATTAATCATATTATTAAAAGAATTTGCAAATTTATTATAAAAAGACAATCCATCCTTATTGTCAGTTAATGCAATATGTGGTTCAAATTTTTTAACATCATTTGGAAGATTTTTCATTTGTTGTAATTCTATATATGGTGGATTAGATAAAATCATATCAAATTTTTTATTTAAGTTGTCATTTAAAAAATCATGTAATTTAAATTTTATAGATGTTACATTATAATGTGCTGCATTTTTTTTTGCAACATTCAATGCTTCGTTTGATATATCAATGGCAGAAATATCATTACATAATTTTTCTAAAAAGCAGGTGATTGCAATACATCCTGAACCTGTTCCAACATCTAGTATAGAAGTTATGCCTTTTTTTTCTTTTACTCTATCAATTATTAATTCTGTTTCTGGTCTGGGAATTAAAACATTAGAATTGACAATGAAATCTCTCCCATAAAAAGTGCCTTTTTCAATAATATATTGGAATGGTTCGCCAGATACGCGCCTAGTGATCATACTTTTGAAAATGTTTAATTTATTTTCATTCAATATATTTTCAAATTGTAAATATAAATCAATTCTTTTACATGATAAAACATGACATAAGAACCATTCTACTTCAAGTCTTGCATTTTTTATTTTATTTGTTTGAAAATATTTTGTTGTCCATAAAATTATTTTTAAAATAGTCCAATAATCATCTTTTTTCATATGGATTAAAATATTTTTATGTAATTAAATTAATGTTATAAGCTTTGCATTGCTGCTTTTTGTTCTTGTAAATATAATGCTTCAATCACTTCATTTAAATCCCCATCTAAAATATCATTAAGTTTATATAATGTTAAATTAATTCGATGATCAGTTACTCGTCCTTGGGGAAAATTATATGTTCTTATTTTTGCACTACGATCACCAGTAGAAACCATAGATTTACGCGCATCTGCACGCTCTTTATGCTGTTTTTCAATTTCTATTTCATATAAACGAGAACGTAATACCTTCATTGCCTTATCTCTATTTTTATGTTGTGAGGATTCATCTTGACATGTTACAACAAGTCCTGTAGGATTATGAGTAATGCGAATTGCAGATTCAGTTTTATTTACATGTTGTCCACCTGCTCCAGACGCTCTATAAGTATCAATTTTTAAATCAGCTTCCATTATTTCTAAATCAAAATCCTCTGCTTCTGGTAATACAGCGACTGTTGCTGCACTTGTATGTATCCTTCCGCTAGATTCTGTTTCTGGAATACGTTGTACCCTATGCACACCACTTTCAAATTTCATTTTTCCATATGCGCCTTCACCATTTATTGATATTATAACCTCCTTAATTCCTCCACCTTCATTGTTATTTAAAGATAATAATTCAGATTTCCATAAATTTCTTTCAGAAAAACGAAGGTACATTCTATATAAATTATTAGCAAATAAGGCGGCTTCATCTCCACCAGTACCAGATCTAATTTCAAGAATAATATTTTTATTATCATTTGGATCTTTAGGAATTAATAGAATTTTTAATTTTCCTTCTTGATTTAAAAGTATATTTTTTAAATCAGTTATTTCTTCTTTTACTAATTCTTTTAATTCTTCATCATTACCAGTTAAAATCTCTTCGTATTCATTTAATAGTGTTGTATTTTTTATAAATTTTTTAGCACAATCAACTAATTCATTCATAGAACTATGTTCACGAGCCATACGTGTAAATTTTTTCATGTTATTCATTGCATTAGGTTGACTCATCAGATTAGATAGTTCATCATAATGGTTAATAACTTCTTTTAATTTTTTTATCATTCGATTGCTTGGGCTGTAAATTTTTTTCCGGTATAATTACTGATGTTATTTCCAAAAGCATCAGTTAATGCTTTTAATGCAACTTCTACTTGTTGGTTATCAGGCTGTTTTGTTGTAATGTTTTGCAGCCAAAGACCAGGCGTAGATAATACTTTAAAAATTATATTATTATTATGCTTAGCTGTTAGTTTTAATACTTCATAACCTATGCTTGCAACAAATGGAATAAATGGTATGTGAAGAATTAATCTCATCCATATTTTTAATTCTCCTAAATAAAAAATGGCAAATGAATCTAATATTGCAAAAGAAATAATGGCAACAATCATTATTATAAATAAAAAACTAGTACCACATCTTGGATGTTGAGTTGGGAAAAATTGTGCATTTTGGATTGTTAAATCTTTTCCTGATTCAAAATTATAAACTGTTTTATGTTCTGCTCCATGATATTGAAACAATCTTTTTATGTCTTTCATAAAAGAAATTAAAATTAGATAAACAAGAAAAAAAGATATGCGAAATAAACCTGAAATTAAATTAAATGAAAAGGGATTTTGATCTTTATCAAACAACCAAGTAGTAAGGGATATGGGGGCAATGAAAAATAAACTTAAAGCTAATGCAATGGAAATGCATGTCATAAAAAAATCTAAAAATTTATTTGATTTATTGTTTTCTTCTGGCATTATAATATCTGCTGACCATTGTAATGTAGAATAACCAATTCTTAGAGATTCAAAAAGATTTATTATTCCTCTTAAAATTGGTTTTTTTAAAAAAATATATTTTTCTGATATGGAATTAAATTCAATTCTTTTTACATGAATAACATTTTTATTATCACGCACTGCTGTTGCATATGCTCCTGGAACCCTCATCATAACACCTTCTATTACAGCTTGACCACCAACTAGAATTGTTGTTTGGCTTATGATGACCCGAATATGATAATAAAGATATTTCAAAATAAAAAAAAACGGTTCTATCGAAGAGAAAGAAATCCGTTTTTTAAATTAATTTTATTTAGCTAATTATTATTTTTTTTAGAAAAATTATATTTTTTATTAAACTTTTCAATTCTACCAGCAGAATCTATCAAATTTTGTTTACCAGTAAAATATGGGTGAGATTTATTAGAAATTTCTAATTTATATAATGGATATTCATTACCATCTTCCCATTTAATTGTATCATTTGTTTTTACTGTTGATCTTGTTAGAAAAGAATAATCGCAAGACAAGTCTTGAAAATCAACTAATCTATAATTTTCAGGATGTATATCTTTTTTCATTTTAATTAATGTCTGATAATGACATGCCTTGTTTCTTAAGATATGGTAAAAGGCCCAACTTATCAACAATTTTCATGGCTTTAACAGATAATTTAATGGTTACTGTTTTATTTAATTCTGGGATAAAAATCCTCTTTTTTTGCAAATTTGGATATTGAAACCTATTGGTTTTATTATTTGCTTTTGACACTTTGTTGCCTCGAAGTGGTTTTTTCCCTGTTAGTTTACATACTTTTGACATAATTTTAATATTCCATAATATTTAATTGATATTAAGGGTCGCTATATTAAGACTTTTTGTATAAAATTAAAAATAATTTCTCGATATATTTTATTAGATTTCATTTAATGCTTGTTCTAATAAATCCATCCCATTTTGTAAATCCTCATCAGACGCTGCATATGAAAAACGTATATGTCCAGGAGCTCCAAAGGCCTCACCTGAGACGGTTACTAATGCTTTATTTTCTAAAAGATACATTGCCAAGTTATTAGCTGAAGAAATTTTATTACTATTATTTATATATTTAGAAAAATCTGGAAAAACATAAAATGCACCACCTGGAATAGAACAACTAACATTTTTTATGTTATTTAAACGATTGATAATGTAATCTCTACGTTTTTTAAATGTTTGTTTCATATGTTGAACTTGACTTTGATCTCCTGATAAGGCTTCGATAGCGGCAGATTGAGCTATTGAGTTTGGGCATGAAGTGCTTTGTCCTTGTAATTTTCCCATCGCCTTAATTACCTGCTTATTTCCTGCAGTATATCCAATGCGCCAACCTGTCATAGCATATGTTTTAGAGCAAGACTGAAAAGTTAAAATCTTTTTATTATTTGGTTCTAATGAGGCCGTACTATTAAAAGGGCTATCATAAGTTAATTGTTCATAACATTCATCAGAAAAAACCCAAAGATCATTATTTTTTGCAATATCTAAAACTTTTAATATAGTATTATCATCCCATACACCACCAGTTGGGTTAGAGGGAGAGTTAATAATTATGCCTTTTGTTTTATTTGTAATTTTATTTTGTAGATCATAAAAATCAGGAGAAAATTGATTATGAGGATTAGTGTTAACAATAATTGATTTTGCACCAGTAATTGAAACAAAATCGGGAAAAGAAACCCAATAAGGAGAAAAAATAATCACTTCATCATTCTTTTGAAATAAAACTTGGCATGCATTGTATAATGCATGTTTTCCTCCGCAAGAAATTAGAATTTCTTCTGGTTTATAATGAAGATTATTATCACGTTTCATTTTTAAGACGGCAGCTTTTTTTAGAGCTAAGGTTCCACCACCGGGGGTATATCGTGTATATCCTTCATCTATGGCAAGTTTTCCGGCATTTCGTATGTTGTCAGGCGTAGGAAAGTCTGGTTCTCCAACACTTAAATTAATAACTTTAATTCCTGATTCTCTAAGTTCTGCTGCTTTCGCAGTCATTGCTAAAGTTGCAGACTCTGAAATTCTATCAATTCTTTCTGAAAACATGGGAATTAAGTGCTCATGGAATCTAAAAATTCCCGGTTATGTTTAGTATGTTTTAATTTGTCTAATAAAAACTCCATAGCTTCAACATTTGTCATTTCATCTAATAGTTTTCTTAATAACCAAACACGCGTTAAATCTTTACGTCCCATCAACTTATCTTCTCTTCTTGTACCAGATCTTTTAATGTCAATTGCAGGATATACTCGTCTATCAGATAAATTTCTATCTAATACTAATTCTTGATTTCCCGTACCTTTAAATTCTTCAAAAATAACTTCATCCATTCTACTTCCAGTGTCAATAAGGGCCGTAGCTACAATTGTCAAACTCCCTCCACCTTCAACATTTCTTGCTGCACCAAAGAAACGTTTTGGTTTATGTAATGCATTAGAATCAACACCTCCAGTTAATATTTTACCACTATGAGGCATTACAGTATTATATGCACGAGCTAACCGTGTTATGGAATCTAATAAAATAACAACATCATGACCACATTCTACCATTCTTTTTGCTTTTTCAATGACCATTTCACTAACTTGCAC
>CAZQYT010000015.1:0-12426 GCA_964597475.1 uncultured bacterium
TTTCTTTCCAAATATAGAGAGAGTTGGGAACGATAATGAAATTAAAATTATATGTGACGCCATTAAGCCAAATATGGGATTAATTACAAATATTGGTTCAGCGCATATAAAATACTTTTCTTCAAAAAAGGAAATAGCAAAAACAAAATCAGCACTTTTATCATCATTACCCAAAAATGGAACTGCTTTTATTAATATAGATGATCCATTTATTTCTAAAATGAATTTTATATGCAATGACATTAATTACTCATTAAATACATCTGCAGATTATTCAGGCATTTGGAATAAAAAAACAAAAAAAATAAAAATAAATAAAAATTCAATCAACCTTTCTAAATATCCATATACAATGAATATAAATGGATTGGCAGTTTACTCCATTGCATCAGAGTTAGGCTTAGACCCATCTTCAATCATTTCACAAATAGAAACCTTCGAGATGCCTGACGGAAGAGGTCAAATTAAAAAAATAAATAAATATCTAATCATTGATGATACATATAATTCAAATATGGAATCAATGAAGTATGGCATAAAAAATTTAATAGAACATCCTTCAGCTAATAGAAAAATAGTTATTATTGGCGATATGTTGGAATTAGGGAAAAATGAAGAACAATATCATAAAAATATAGCAAAATCATTAAATCATAAAAATATTTCCGCCATATTTGCTTTTGGAAAACTCTCTAGACATACAATAAAAAATATTTCAAATCAACATATTCATAAAGAGTTCTATAAAGACAAAAAAAAACTTATCCATGATTTAAAACAATTTCTTAATGAAGATGATATTATTTATATAAAAGGATCAAGGAGTATGAAAATGGAAGAAATAATAATGGACTTAAATAAATAATGCTACATTATTTTCTTTATCCACTTAAAGATATTTTTTTTGGATTCAATGTTTTCAACTATATTACATTTCGTGGAGCAGGTGCAGCCATAACTGCTCTTTTAATAAGCTTCTTCATCGGGCCCAGAATCATCCGCACACTCAAGTTTTACCAAATTGGTGAAACGATTCGTAAAAATGGGCCTGAATCTCACCTCAAAAAAGAAGGCACCCCAACCATGGGAGGGATAATTGTACTATTAGCAATTATCCTTCCCACTATCCTTTGGTCAAAGCTTGACAATGAATATATCATTATAATTATAATATCAACAATTTGGATGGGGTTGATAGGTTTTCTTGATGATTATTTGAAAATCATAAAAAAATATTCAAAAGGACTAATTGCAAGATATAAAATGTTTGGGCAAATAATATTAGGCCTATTTATAGGAATTACATTACATCATATGCCAACAATATCCGAACATGCAACTTCAATTTCCATCCCATTTATAGCAAACGGAATATTAGATGTAGGATGGCTTCATATTCCACTAACAATAATTGTCATAACAGGAGCATCAAACGCCGTTAATCTTACCGATGGCTTAGATGGTTTAGCAACTGGCTTAATTGCAATTGTTTCAATAACTTTTGCTGCGATTGCATACGCAACTGGGAGAATTGATTTTAGTAATTACCTTAACATTCTATATATTCCAAATTCAGGTGAATTATTTATTTTCTGTTTATCATTAATTGGAGCATCTATAGGTTTTTTATGGTTCAATGCAAATCCTGCAAAAATTTTTATGGGTGACACAGGCTCTTTATCAATAGGCGCTGCAATAGGAACAATTGCAGTATTATTAAAAAAAGAAATATTATTAATTCTAATTGGTGGTGTTTTTGTCATAGAAGCAATTTCTGTAATGATTCAAGTATATTATTTCAAATACACAAAAAAGAAATATGGAGAAGGAAAACGATTTTTTTTGATGGCTCCATTACATCATCATTTTGAATTAAAAGGATGGCCAGAAAACCATGTGGTGGTACGTTTTTGGATAATAGGGATTTTATTATCATTAATATCATTAACAACATTTAAGATTCAATGAAAAATGATTTAAATATTAAAAAATGGGAAGAAGTTAATATCAGCATTATCGGTGCAGGCATAAGTGGTATGGCTGCAGCAAAATTAGGAAAACATATTGGAGCAAAGATTTTTATTAGTGATTATAATAAAAATCTTAAAAATATTACTGAAATAAAACAATTTGATTTTGAAATCGGACAACATTCTAGTAAAATACTAAATTCTGATATTATTATAATAAGTCCAGGAATTCCAAATTCAATACCAATTGTCAAACAATGTGAAAAGAAAAAAATACCCATCATAAGTGAAATTGAATTTGCATCATTAATTACCTCATCTCCCATTCTTGCCTTAACTGGTTCTAATGGCAAAACAACAACGACAAATCTACTATATCAAATGTGTCTAGCTGATGGAAAAAATGCACTTATTGGCGGAAATGTTGGCATACCATTTTCTGAAAATGTATTATTGGAAATGACATCCAAAATGGAAAATATAATTCATGTTTTAGAACTTAGCAGTTTTCAACTTGAACGAATAGAATCGTTTACTCCTAATATTGCGGGATTACTCAATATAAGCAAGGATCATTTAGATAGACATGTTGATTTTAATGATTATTTAAATGCTAAAATTAATCTTATAAAAAATATCAATAAAACTGGGAAAATCATATATAATCAAGATGATTTATATCTAAATAAAATTTTTAAAAAAAATAATCTTGCTATTCCTTTTTCCATAAATAATCAAAAAAATATTTATTTCAAATTAAACTCAAATAAAATCCTCACACAATCAAATGGAATAGAAAAAGTATTAATAAAATTAAATCAAACGAAACTTAAAGGAAATCATAATGTTCAAAATATTTTGGCAGCATCTACAATGGCACATTGTTATGGTATTTCTCATAATGCAATAAAAGAATCCATAATCAATTTTTCCCCAATCCCTCATCGATTAGAATGGATTGGAAAAGTAAATGAAATAAATTTTTTCAATGACTCAAAAGCAACAAATATTGCAGCTACACAAGCTGCTATCTCAAGTTTTGATAAAAAAATAATTTTAATTCTTGGAGGATTAGATAAAGGGAAAACAGATTTTAGTCAGTTATTACCCCTGCTAAAGGAACATACTAAGTTTATAATCACATATGGACAAGATGGAAAATCCATCAAAAAACAAATAAAATCAATAAAAAATATTATTTATATAAAAAAATTTAAAGACGCAATTCTAAAAGCATCAGAATGTTCTAAATCTGGAGATACTATTCTATTATCTCCAGGATGTGCAAGCTTTGATCAATTTTTAAATTATGAAGATAGGGGGAATTCATTTAAAAAAATTATCAATGATATGGAACTAGAATTATGATTAAATATTATTCTGATGAACAAATATTAATATCTACCATATTAATCCTGTGTGGATTTGGAATAATTACGATGTATAGTGCTAGCAGTATATATGCAATGAATAATTTCGGGAATCACATGTTTTTTCTTATGCAACAATTAAAATGGTTATCCATTGGTATTTTTTTAATGTTCATTGCATCTAAAATAAATTATCAATTAATTAAAAAATATGCTTATCAAATCTTATTTCTTTCATGGATAATTATGATTTTAGGCTATTTTTTCAAAGGAGAAAATCCCGCAGCACGTTGGTTGATTATTGGTGGTAGAAGTTGGCTAACAACCTCTGATTTTGGAAGACTCAGCTTAATTATTTTTACTGCATTTTTTATAGATAAAAATAAAAAGTCCATACAAGATTTAAATTTTATGCTTACAAAATATTCCCCTTTCTTGGGAGTATCATTATTACTAATTCTATTTCAACCAGACACAAGCACTACAATTACCGTTTCCATCATAATTCTATTAATGCTATTCATTTCATCGGTGAGTTTAAATTTTTTATTATCCATATCATCACTTGGATTAATTGGATTAATTATTAAAATCATTCATACACCACATGCTATAAGTCGACTTATTAATTGGAATGACACGCAAAAAATTCAATCATTAAATGCGTTTGGAACAGGTGGTATTTTTGGAAGTGGTTTAGGAGATAGCATAATCAAAAATGGTTATTTACCTCAGGCTCATACAGATTTCATTCTTCCAATAATTGGCGAAGAATTAGGATTTATTGGAATTTTAGTGATTTTTTTGTTTTTTTGTTTTTTTTATTTCAGAGGTGTGAAAATAATGAAAAAAGCACCAGACCTTTTTAGCATGTTATTATGTTTAGGAATTATTTCATCAATTATAATTTATTTTTTAATTAACGCAGCATATTCAGTAGGACTTGCTCCAACTACAGGTCTTCCAATGCCATTTATAAGCTATGGTGGCTCTCATACAATTTTCACCTTAATATCAATTGGCATTTTAATCAATATATGTAATAAAGGAAATGCAGGGATAAACAAATCATATCAAGGTTCTTCTTATGGAATCTAATCTTCGAATGATAGTCGCTGGCGGTGGCACTGGAGGACATTTTTTTCCAGCCCAATCAATATGCAAATCACTATTAAATAGGGGCGTTAATGTAAAATATATAGGCTCAATGCATGGAATTGAAGCTAGTCAAAAAAATAATACTGAGATTGATTCAACTCTATTAAATATAAAAGGCATACAACGTCAATTTACATTAAATGGATTATTGATAAATTTATTTTTCCCATTCAGATTCATTCAATCATACTATAAATCAATTAAAATTATAAAAGATTTTAAACCACATTTAGTCATAGGTACTGGAGGGTATTCATCTGGACTGCCATTAATTGCAGCAATTCAAAAAGGAATAAAAACAATAATTCAAGAACAGAATTCATATCCTGGTATTACAACAAGAAAATTGGCTTCAAAAGTAGATGTGATTTGTATTGCATTTAAAGAATCAAAAAAATTTTTCAATAACAACAATGTCATTCTAACAGGAAATCCCATTAGAAAGGAATTGTATTTAATGGATAAAAAAATAACAAAAACTTCTTATGGCTTCAACCCAAATAAACCTGTTATTGGAATATTAGGTGGAAGTCAAGGGTCTACCCCATTTAATAATCATTTTAAAAAAAATATTACCAAATTTAAAAAAAATGATATTCAATTATTATGGCAAACAGGAAGAAAAGATTTTAATTCTTTAAAATTTCTTGATGACAAAAAAAATATCAGAACAATTTCATTCATAAAAGATATGAATAGTTTTTACTCAGCTACAGATATAATCATATCACGATCAGGGGCAATTGCATTGTCAGAAATGGCATTTCTAGGTAAAGCTACAATATTAATTCCTTTGCCACATTCCGCTGGGAATCATCAATATATTAATGCAAAAGCTATTGAAAAAACTGGTGGCGCAATTTTAATTCAACAATCTCAAATAAACTATTTAGAAAGTTCTATTCTTAAATTAATAAAAAATCCAAATAAAATTATTCAAATGGAAAAAAAAATGAGAAAATTGGGTTTTAATAATGCAACTGAAAAAATTACAAATATCATAATGAAAATGGTACAATAATGTTTGGTAAAACAAAAAAAATTCATTTTATTGGCATTGGTGGTATTGGAATGAGCGGCATGGCAGAACTTTTAAATGAATTAGGTTTTATTATAACAGGGTCAGATTTAGAAAATTCTGAAAGACTGAAACATTTAACAACAAAGGGTATAAAAGTAAATATAGGTCATCATGCATCAAATGTAAATAACTGTGATGTAATAGTATATTCATCAGCAATAAAGACTAATAATATTGAAATTATTACAGGAAATTCTAAAAAAATACCCACCATAAGAAGAGCAGAAATGTTGTCAGAATTGCTGAAAATAAAAAAAATTAGCATAGCAATTGCAGGGACACATGGTAAAACCACAACATGTTCCATGTTAGGATGTATTCTATCTGAAGCAAATCTTGAGCCAACTTTAGTAATAGGTGGAATAGTAAATAAATTTCAAAGTAATACAATATCTGGAAAAGGTGATATAATAGTTGTGGAAGCTGATGAATTTGATAAGACTTTTTTAACATTAAAACCTACCTTGAATTTGATTACCAACTTAGATTTAGAACATTTAGATTGTTATGAAAATTTATCAGATTTAAAAAAATCTTTTATTGAATTCGCAAATGCTGTGCCATTTTATGGGAAAGTTGCAATATGTATTGACCATAAAAATACTTCTTCAATTTTATTGAAAATAAAGAGACCATTAATAACATTTGGGATAAATGAAAAAGCACAAATAAGAGCCTCAAATTTATTTTTCAATAAAAATCATAGTTCTTTTGATTTGTTTGTTAATAATAAAAAAATAGAAACTATTAATATCCAAGTTCCAGGTAAACATAATATTACAAATGCTTTAGGTGCAATCACTCTAGCCTTAACATTAGACATACCTATTTCAAAAATTAAAACTGGTTTATCTAATTACAATGGTGTTAGAAGGAGATTTGAAATAAAATTTATTTTAAGAAATGAAATTATGATCATAGATGACTATGCACATCATCCATCAGAAGTCAGCTCAACTTTGACTGCTGCAAAAAATGGATGGAATAAACGAATTATTTCAATTTTTCAACCACATTTATTTACAAGAACCCGTGATTTTTATGAAGAATTTGCAAAAGCTTTTTTAAAGACAGATATTTTAATTATTACTGATATTTATGCTGGAAGAGAAAATTCAATTCCTGGGATAACAGCAGAATTGATTAGTAATAAAACTTTAGAAATGGGACATAAAAATGTAGAGTATATCCAAAATAAAGAAAATATTCCAAATAAATTATTAGAAATTGTCAATCCAAATGATATTATAATAACAATGGGAGCAGGTGATATCTGGAGACAATGTGACAAAATATACGAGGTTCTCAACAATTGAATAAAAGTCATATAAATTATTTACATACAATGCTTTCATCTAAAATGATGTTTAATGAACCAATGTCTAAACATAGTACCTTTGGAATTGGCGGTAATGTTAATTGTTTTATTTTCCCTAATGATAAAAATGAATTATCCACAATCCTCAAATATGCACAAAAAGAAAATATTGAATTATGCTTCATAGGTTCCGGTTCAAACATATTAGTCTGGGACGAAGGTTTTGATGGCATAATTATTTCTCTCAATAAAACTTTTAAAAAATTTAATATTACTAAAAATTTAAAAATAATTGCTGAATCGGGTGTTATGTTAGGAACAATGGTTAAAAAAGCTATCAGCTCTAATATAATTGGATTAGAAAGTCTAATAGGAGTACCTGGAACCCTAGGTGGAGCATTAATCATGAATGCAGGCGCTTATGGTAGTGAAATTTCTAATTACTTTATAGAAGCTAAAACGATGGAATTTAATGGGGAAATTAAAACATATAAAAAATCTGATATGATATTTTCATACAGACATTCAAATTTCCCAAAAAATGAAATTTTAATTGAAGCATCATTTCAATGTAAAAGGGGAAATAAAGAACAAATTCAAAAAGATCGCATAAGAGCATCTCAAAGCAGAAAATTACATCAACCATTAAAATTCCGTTCTGCTGGAAGCATATTTAAAAATCCATCAGATAAAATAGCTGCAGGATACCTGATTGATCAAGCTGGTTTAAAAGGAACTACTAAGGGTGGGGCATGCATATCTAATAAACATGCAAACTTTATTTTAAATGTTGATAATGCAACTGCACAAGATATTTTCTACTTAATTATTCTTGCTAAAAAAACTGTTTCAAGAAAATTTAAAATAAAATTGGATTTAGAAATAAAATTAATTGGATTTCCTAAATCTTTATTAAATCAAATATATAATGCATAAATATTTAAACATAATACAAAAAATAATGCTATCTATTTTTCCAATCATAGGATTTGTATTTATAACAAACATCATATATATATATAGCCACGCTAATAATTTATTTGATAAGTATGAAGTTAAAATAAATGGAAATAAACATATAAAAAATTCTCTTATAATAAATGAAATTCCTTATAACAATAATCTTTCAATTTTAGATGTTGACATGATAAAAATTCAAAAAAAAATAGAAGAACTAGAATATGTTCAAACCGCACAAATCAGTTATATATTGCCAAATTCATTGATTATCAATATAATCGAAAGATTTCCTATGGTTTTAATAAACAAATATGGTGAATCTGTTTTTATGGACTCCCATGGTATTTTATTATCAATTAATGAAAAATCTATAATTAATTATCCAGTCCCAGTATTATCAATTAATAATGACAAAGATGATTTTAATGATTATAAAAATAAAATTATCACTACCATAAATCATCTTTTACTTAATTATCCTAATTTTTATGCAACCATAAATGAAATTAAGATTAATTCAGATATATGGGTATTTCAAAATGATCATAAGACAAAATTCTATGCCAACAATAATAATTTAATCAATCAACTGATCATATTAAAAAAATTTGAAAATACTATCTATCCACAAAAACAATTTAAAGATTATAGCTATATTGATTTACGAATAGAAAACAAAATTATCGTAAAAGAAAAATACCGTAAGGGGTAAAAATGGAAAATAAAACGATTATTGCAGGTATTGACATAGGAACAACTAAAATAGCCGTTGTAATTGCAGAATGTTTAAATGATAAATGTTGCATCTTAGGCTTTGGGGAGTCTCCATCTAATGGTTTAAAAAAAGGTATAGTAGTAGATATGAATCAAACAATAGAATCATTAAATACAGCATTATCAGAAGCTGAAAAACAAGCTGACATTCAAATAGAAGAAGCATTAGTTGGAATAACTGGAGATCATATAAAAGGGATTAATTATTCAGGTGTAATCACTATAAGCAAGAACAGAAATCAACAACCATTAGGCCAAGAGATAACTCAAGATGACATACAAAGAGTTTTAGACCATGCTCAATCAATTAACCTTGCATCTGATAGACGAATTCTCCATGTATTATCACAGGACTTTAAAGTTGATGAC
This sequence comes from uncultured bacterium, assembly GCA_964597475.1. GTDB lineage: Bacteria > Fidelibacterota > Marinisomatia > SCGC-AAA003-L08 > D37C17 > JAYZCM01. The sequence continues at coordinate 9,001 of CAZQYT010000015.1, forward strand.
CGTAATGGAATAAAAAAACCTTTGGGTTTGGCTGGTCATAGATTAGAAGCAAAAGTCCACTTAGTCACTAGCGCCATCAATGTTGAAAAAGATTTAAACACATGTCTTGAAAAAGTTGGTATAAAAGTGCTTGATTTTGTCCTGGAACCCCTTGCATCAGCTTATTCAATATTAGATGATAATGAACGGCAATTAGGCGTAATTCTTGTTGATATAGGTGGTGGCACTACTGATGTAATAGTATATCATGAAATGGGAGTATTACATGCAGGCGCAATTCCTTTAGGAGGACATAATATTACTTATGACATAGCCTATGGAATTCAAACAACCATGGAACAAGCTGAAAAATTAAAATGTCAATTTGGCTCTGCAAAAAGTGCAATGGCAGATCCAGAAGAAAATATAACAATATCTGGAACAGGTGGAAGAGATGATAAAATGATTTCAAAAAAAAGATTAGCAGAAATAATAGAACCACGTATGGATGAAATATTAAAATTAGTAAAAAACGAAATACGTAAAAGTGATTATTTTGGAGAATATACATTTGGAATTGTTTTAACTGGAGGAGGTTCACAGCTAGAACATATTGCTGATCTATCTCAAGAAATTTTTCATCAACCAATTAAAATTGGACGTCCACAATTAGAAGGAGGTGTTTCAGAAAAAGTAAACTCTCCTCGATATTCTACATCAGTTGGCTTAATAAATTATGGAATGAATCATTTAAAAAATAAAAACTCTATTGATAATAGCTCTTTGTCTAAAATTATGAAAAACTCTATGAATAAAATTAGTAATTACTTAAAAAATTGGTACTAACAAAAAAAAAGGAGAAAATATGTTATTTGAACCCGTTGATCTAAAAGATCAAAAAGCAAGAATAATTGTAGTGGGAGTAGGTGGCGGTGGTGGAAATGCTCTTAATCGTATGATAGAAGATGGCATGACTTCTGTTGATTTCATTGCAATCAATACAGATGCGCAAGATCTGGAAAATAATAATTCCCAAATTAATTTACAAATTGGGAAAGAATTGACTAAGGGATTAGGAGCTGGTGCCAATGCTGAGATTGGTAAACAAGCAGTTGAAGAAAATAAAGAAGTTGTTTCTACTTCTTTAGAAAATGCAGATATGGTATTTATAACTGCTGGTATGGGGGGTGGAACAGGTACAGGTGCAGCGCCTGCAATAGCTAAAATAGCTAAAGAATTAGGAGCATTAACAATAGGAATCGTTACTAAACCTTTCGCATTTGAAGGTCCTAAGCGACACAAAAGAGCCTTATCAGGAATCCAAGAAATGAAAACTAATTGTGATACATTACTTGCAATTCCAAATGAAACGTTACTAGAAATAACTGACGAAAATACAACAATTCCAGAATCATTCAAATTAGCAGATTCTGTATTACATCAAGCTACTAAAGGCATTTCAAATCTAATTAATGTGCCAGGACTAATAAATCTTGATTTTGCTGATGTTAAAACAGTAATGGAAAATATGGGTGATGCAATTATGGGGACAGGCATTGCTCATGGAGAAGAAAGAGCAATACTTGCAGCTCAACAAGCAATAAACTCTCCATTATTACAAGATGACAGCATTACTGGGGCACAAGGGTTGTTAGTTAATATTACTGGCCCTGAAAATATGACAATACATGAATTGAATGATGCCTCTAGTATTATTTATGAAGAAGCAGGTGCCGATGCAAATGTGATTTTAGGCTGCGTTTTAGATAAAACATTCACTGATGAAGTAAGAGTCACAGTAATTGCAACCGGCTTAAATTCAGAATCAATTGATGAAATAAATAGTTACCCACAAAAAATAACTTCAATTGAAAGGCAAACAGAATCTAATTCTATTAATCATGAAAATAGAATGAATGCATTTGAATCATCTAATACTACAAAAAATGAGACAAATGAGAAAAAGGCAATAGATGAGAAAATAAATTCAGACTCTGACTCTGTAATGACTTTTGGAGAAGAATTAGATGTTCCAGCATTTATAAGAAATAGAAGAGAGTAATAGAAAGATGATTACAACTCCTTAATTTATTCAAATATATTTTGAATAAATATATTTTTTGTTATGTATAATAAAGAACCCTCTTTTTGAGGGTTCTTTATTTATTTTTTAAAATTATATGAAAGATAGTTTTTCCAGGCATTGAACTATGTAAATAAATTTTTCCACCATGAATTTCTTTTATAATTCGTAATGTCAAACTTAATCCAAGTCCCCATCCTCTAGCTTTAGTACTATATCCTGGATTAAAAATATTTTTCCAATACTTCCTATTTATTCCTCGTCCAGTATCAGAAATGATGATTAATGTTTCATTATCAATATCTTTAATATCAATCTTAATATAACCTTTTTCTCCCATTAATGCATCAACTGCATTTTTAAGTAGATTTTCTATGGCCCATATTAATAAAATCTTATCACCTTTAATTTTAATATTCTGTTTTCCTTTTAATTCTAATGAAATATTAGAATTTCTTGGTAAACGCATTTCCATATAACGAACAATACTAGATATTAAATTAAAAATTTTAATTGTTACTAATTGTGGATGGGAACCAATTTTAGAAAATCGTTCAGAAATATCTTTTAAGCGAATTATATCTTCATCCATTGATTGCAAAATTGACGACTTATCTTCTTTATTATCATTTAATAATTTCAGCCATCCCATTAATGATGAAATAGGTGTTCCTAATTGATGAGCAGTTTCTTTAGCCATACCAACATAAATCAAATTTCTCTCGCTTAACATTATAATTCTAAATGCCCAAAAAAACACAAATAGAAATAAAATAACACATAATATTTCAATATAAGGCATCCATTTTAACTGATTAATCAACTTAGGATCTGAAAAGTGTATCTCTCCCCATTTAACACCATTCCAATTCAAATCTATGGATTCAAAATTAGCATCCATTCTTTCTACAATTTTCCAAATTTCATTATGCTCATTTTTATTTTCTAATTTAAAATCAATATCTAAATTCATTATTGATGATATTTCATTATTAGATGTAATTATTATTGGGAAATTCAAAGAAGGTAATAAAATATCCATCACGAAACGAATATCTTCCTCATTTTTACTATTTATTGCTTCTGAATATGATTTTGCCAATAATTCTACTTGTTGATTTACTTCATTTCTTAAATTATTAATTAATAATTTATTAATAGTAAAAACTAATAATATCATTATCAAACCAATGACCAAAACTAGTAATTTTATTATAAATGTTTTTTTTTCAGATTTCATTATTTCTTTTTTCCAAGTAATATCCACCAATTATCAATAAAATTATAATGATTGTAGAAGAAATTGTAATCACCCTTCCATAATAAATATCATCTGGAATAAATTCAATTACAATTTCATTACT
>CAZQYT010000015.1:12436-13545 GCA_964597475.1 uncultured bacterium
AAACCACGTAGTAAGTAATTAATACGTTCAATATTTATTTCAGGTTTACTAGTAATTTTCCATCCTTCAGGATAATAAATTTCACTTAATACTAATAATTGTCTAGAAGATGTAACTGTTTCCAATACAATTTTATCTGGTGACCAATGTTGTATTTGAATGCTTGAATTAGGATCATATGAAAAATCCTTAAATTCTTTATCCATAAATGAAAGTATGGCAGGATTAAACTCTTTATTTCGTAAAAAGTCAATTTGCAACTCTTCATTTTTAATTGTTTTTATCTTTTCTACATAAAATGCTCTAGGCAATCTTTTTTTAAATTCATATACATTTGCTAAAATATTTTTTCCTGAATACAATAATTTTCCAGAAAATACCAATATAAAATCTGGATGAGAAAAATCATTTAAAGTAATAACATATTTTACATTTAACATTTGTAATAAACCCAATGAGCTCCACCCTACTTCATTTTTCACTTTATTGTAATGATGAAATTTTGCAGGATGATAGCCAGCTATACTTTCAATTTGAAATGCGGACCATCTATTTTCATTAGACAAAACACCCAATGGAAGAATTCTATATTTTGTAGTATCTTTTTTTAAAAAACGAATGATGTCATCACTCTCCAAATATGAATTGTAAAATGAATTCTTTGTAAGTGTTGATTGCCTTAAACTATTTTTCTCAGGATCAATTATAGACTTATTTACCATATAAAAATCCACAATAGATAATAAAATTATTATTAAAAATATGATATTTTTTTTTAATAGTTTAATATGATTTAAATAGAAAGTTAATAAAGTCAACAAGATAATTAAGATGGATTTATAAAAATCAAACGTAAAAATATCAATTCTTATATTATCAATTAATTCTATTGGCATCCTTATTTGAGGATATCTAGGAAATTCTCCAAAATCTGGAAAAACAAAAAAAGCCATCAAAATGATTGCCAACAAGTAGTAAATGATCAAAAAAAGAAATTGGGTTTTTAGATTTTTTGTTAATATTGACAAACCCAACCTACCATGAATATTATCTCATTCATCACAATAAACGCTCAATTAAAACAACCAGTTGTTCAATCTATTTGAATA
>CAZQYT010000015.1:13555-13784 GCA_964597475.1 uncultured bacterium
GCCAATATGACAAAGATTGGAATTAATAATAATTTTATTAAAAACGTTTTATTTAATAATTTCTTTTCATCAATCAAATTAATGACAATTTCAACACCAAAAGCAGACATTATGACAACTGAAAATTGAGTGAGAACTAAAAACATTGCAGGCACTCTAAATTTATTAAAAAAATGAAAAAAATCATAAAAAATTTCATAAAGAAAAAAATTCTTTCCAAAAGATAACA
>CAZQYT010000016.1:0-13510 GCA_964597475.1 uncultured bacterium
CACAGTTTCAACACCACCAGCTACAAAAGCGGATTATCCAAAGATAGCTGGTGTTGGGACTGCTAGAAAAATAGGTATGGATTTAATTCTTCCACATTTAAAAAATGAACATAGTTTATTTTTTTCAACTGATGCAGATACAATAATTGATAAAAATTATTTTCAAATAATAATTAATTACTTTAATAATAATGATGTTAAAGCTGCTGTAGTTGGATTCAAACACATTGATTTAAAAAAAAAATCATTAAAAAAAGAAATTATTCATTATGAAAAAATCTTAACTGAGACAGCCAATAAAATAAAAGATTCAGGGTCCCCTTATGGGTATGTTTCAATGGGGTCTGCAATGATTTGTGATAAAAATGCATATGTTTCAATAGGAGGAATGCCTAAGAAAAAGGCAACAGAAGACTTTTATTTTTTGCAAGAATTAGCCAAATATTGTGGAGTTCATACTATCAAAAAAATACTTGTATTTCCATCTAGTAGATCTGAAAGTAGAGTTTATTTAGGGACAGGATATCGAATGATTGAAACTAAAAAAGGATTTAAAGTTAATAGTTTAAGTTATTCTGAACAGGCTTTTTCATATCTTAAAAAATGGTTGAAAATAGGAACTTCTTCATGGAAATTAAATTTAACTGAATTACTTACAAAAACAACTGATGTAAATATGCAATTAACAAATTACATCATAAAAGAAAATATTGAAATGATTTGGCCAAAATTACAAAACACATCATCTACTGAGTTTCATTTTATTAACCAATTTCACCGTTGGTTTGATGGATTGAAAACCATACGATTTTTAAAATATTTTACTTTTAAATCTAATCTCTAAATCTCTTTTTTTTTACCAAAGTTATTCGTAATCTTATAAAAAATAACTCTAATTAAAATAGCAATGGCAAAAATTACTTATTTAGATGGCATGCGTTGGCATAGAGCTCTTATTGCAGGTGCTAATAATGTTTTATCTAGACAAGAATATTTAAATAAAATCAATGTTTTTCCTGTTCCAGATGGTGATACCGGTACTAATATGGCGTTCACCCTAACATCCATCATAGAATCTACAATGGATAAGATTCATCCTAATGCCGATCAAATGTTAGCTTATTTTGCTGATGCAGCCTTAGATGGAGCAAGAGGAAACTCAGGAGTAATTCTAGCACAATTTTTTCAAGGACTTAGTGATGGCTCTGTAGGAATTAAAAAAATGAGTCCAAAAAAATTTTCAATAGCACTTGAATATGGTTCAAAATATGCTAGACAAGCACTTGTAACACCTCAAGAAGGAACAATACTTACAATAATTACAGACTTTTCTAATCACATTATAAAATTAACTTCTACTAATGATTATGATTTTGAAACATTACTTCAACTTGGTATCAAAGAAGCTGAAAAATCTTTAAAAAATACTCCTAACTTATTACCTATTTTAAAAAAAAGTGGAGTTGTAGATGCTGGGGCGCAAGGTTTTGTAGATTTATTAAATGGAATTCTTCATTTTATCGATAATGGCAACCTGAAAAATTTTGACAATGCAACTCCAAATAAAAAAATAAATATTCATCATCAAAATAATAACATTGATTTTGAAAAATCTAAATTTAGATTTTGCACTGAATGTTTAGTTAAGGGAAATAACATTGATCATAAAAAAATACGTGAAGCACTTCAAGAATATGGAGATAGTTTAGTTATTGCAGGCAGCAGAACAAAAACAAAGCTCCATATCCATACTAATAATACATTAGCAGTTTTTAACATATGTAAAAAATTTGGAATTCTTAGTGGAGAAAAAGCAGATGATATGTGGAAACAACAAAAAACAAAAAAAACTAATTCTACAATTGCCATTGTAACTGATTCTGGAGCGGATATTCCAGATGAAATTGGTTTAGATATTAATATTGTACCTGTAAGATACAATTTCGGCTTAAATAGCTACATAGATAAAATCTCTCAAAGCCCTAAAGAATTTTATCATGAACTAGAGACTAATTCAAATCATCCACAAACATCTCAACCTACCCCAGGTGACTTTCGAAGACAATATCAATATTTGCAATCACACTATGATTCCATAATTTCAATTCATATTCCTAAAAATATGAGCGGTACATATCAATCAGCATTAAATGCATCAAAATATGTAAATAATGCTACTATCTCCATTAAAGATGGATTTTCTGCTTCAGTAGGCTTAGGCTTAATTGTAATGAAAATTGCAAAATTAGTAACTGAGGGAAAAAGTTTTAATGAAATTAATGATAAATTTAATGATATAGTTACCTCAACATCATTATATGTTGTAGTAAATGATTTAAATTATATTGTAAAAGGAGGGCGTTTACCAAAATGGGTGAAGAACATTGCTGACTTTTTTCATTTTCGTCCTATAATGACAACTAAAACCAATGGAAAGATGGGAGCTGCAGGAATTATAAAAGGTAAAAACAATCTAACAAAAAAATTAGGAAAATTTATTTTAAATAAACTTGATAATAATAAATCATATGACATATCAATAGGTCATTGCAATGTTTTAAACAATGGTGAAAAATTAAAATCTTTAATACAAAATGGGCATAAAAATATTAACAACTTATATCTTATTGATATGGGATGTGCACTAGGAGTACATGCGGGTCCAGGTAGTTTAGCAATTGCAATTCAAACAAAAGAGTTATGAAAATTATAATAATTAAATTTCTCATCAGCTATTTATTAGGCTCTATTTCGGGAGCAATGGTTATTGGAAAAATTAAAGGCTTAGATATTCGTAAAATGGGAAGCGGTAATGCAGGAGGAACAAATGCTTTTCGCATTATGGGTCCTTTATTTGCTTTATTAGTATTATTAATAGATGCTCTAAAAGGGTGGATTGCTGTTAATTACATTGCCTTATTTAATACATCTGAAGCTAATTCAATACAAATAATTAATATTGAATCCATACAAATTATATGTGGAATTTGTGTTGTATTTGGCCATGTTTATCCAATATTTTATCAATTTAAAGGAGGAAAAGGTGCTGGAACAATGGTTGGTGTCTTGGCAGCATTATTTCCATCTGGTCTATTCATTTGTTTTTTATTTTGGCTATTTACTCTATTTCTTTCAGGATATGTAGGATTATCTACAATTATTGCAGGTATTATTTTTCCCATAGCAACATCTATTTTTTATCATAATGGAATATTTTCATCATTTGGATTGTTTTCATGTATAATTGGAGTATTCATAATTTTTACCCATAAAGAAAACATAAAACGTATGCAAAAAGGAAAAGAAAATAAATTTAAAAAAATAAATATTTTTTCTAAAAATAAAAATTAACTTATTTGTAAAAATCATATAATAAAAAAACCTCGGCTATTATTAACCGAGGTTTTTTTATTAACTAATAACTTATGGAGTTATTTACGACCTCTAGCCATTTTTGCTCTAGAAACATCACCATCTTTATCTATAAAATAAAGCCAACCAGATTCACGTTGCACACCCGCATTAGCTACAACTTCAGGACTTCCACCTTTATTTGCACCTCTAGCCATTTTTACTCTAGAAACATTACCATTCTTATCCAAATAATATAAATATCCAGACTCTTTTGTTACTCCAGTAGTTTTTACTTTGTCTGCCATAATAAACTCTCCTTATTGAATTATTACTTCTTTTTCTTAAATCAACGTGTAATTTTACAACTTTCTCGTCTACAAAATCAAGTATTATTTTTATTTTATAATTTAATAAAAAATAAATTTATTTATCTCTATTTTTAGTTCTTCCTTCTTCATAATCTTTCATTACTTTAAAAAACTCATCTTCATTGCAGCACTGAAAAAATGAAGAAATAGAAATATTTTCTTTTAATGTAATATATGGAGTATGTCCATAATGATGACCAGGATAAATAATTGTTTGCATAGGTAATTTTAAAATTATATTGTAAATACTATCATATAAATCACTAATGCTACTTTTTGTTGATATGGTTCTACCTGTCCTGCCAACAAACATTGTATCTCCTGTAAATAGAAAATTATTATTTTCATTCCAAAAGCACAAACTATCAGAATAATGACCAGGCGTATGAATGCATGTAATCATTTCACTGCCCAATGTAATAACTTCATAATGTTTTATTTTACGATAATGTTTTTTAAAATCATATTCAGATAATTCATAACTACAAATTTGAGCTTGAGGAAATTGAAATAAAAAATCTTCTAAAAAATTAATGTGATCAGAATGAGTATGAGTGATCAAAAATTTTTCAAGCAATAAATCATTAATCTCAATATGCTCCATAATCTTATCAGGATTTACTGAAGCATCTATAATCGCAGCAATTCGCGTTGATTCACACCAAATCAAATATGAAATGTTTTTATCAAAACCTCCTTGAAATGATTTAATTTTCATAATTATAATATAATTTTGAAAAAAATGAAGCCATTTTAACTAATTCTTTCAACTTAAACATCATACCTTTATTAGTTGCAATTTCCTTATGTTCATAAATATATGATATTAAAAGCTCAGAATTAGGTAAATGATCTGCTAACTTCTTAGATTCAGTAAATGGTACCATGGAATCATTAGCGCCATGAAAAACAAATACTTTATTCTGAATCTCATGACACCAATACTTCGGCGAAAGTTCTTTAAGAGCTTTTGTTTCATTTTCTATTATTTCTTTTGACAATTTCATTATCTCAATATTTGATTCGCTATTAATTATCGAAATGACAAATTCTTTTTGTATTAAAGATAATTTAGAAACAATCTTATCTCTTTCATCTATTTTATCCTGTATGTGTAATTCTAAAACTTTTTGAACACCACTTATATCCCAATCAAGATTAAGATTTTTAAGATAATTTTTGAAAAGTACTATTAATCCCCATTCATGTGGCTTGATTTTATATTTCACCCCATCATTTTTAATTTGTCCTGAAACAAGAAAATCTAAAATGGCCTTTGCATCATAAAATGTTCCATATGTCATCAAAATTTGAGATGGATCAATATATTCTCCCAATTCAATGGAGGCTTTTAACATAAGTCCACCTCCATAGCTAATTCCAACTAGATTCACATTACATTTATTATATTTATATTCATCAAGCAACCATTTATAAAAACAAACAAACCATTTTATGTTTGCAGAAGAAATATCTAAAATTTTAAGCGGAGGAATTCTAGGAATAAATACTTTGTATCCATTATTTGCCAATGCAATACCAAGCATTTCCATTTGTGGGTGCTTTTCAGCATGCGGAGATGCGCCTGGATATAAAATGATTATTTTATTATTATCTTTTATTGGAGAAATAATTTTTACTGGTGGATTTAATGAATCAAATCCATCATAATTTTTTTTTTCTATTTTATGATCACATTTACCACCTTCTTGGAAATTTAATATTGACAAGATTGTTCGCCATGAATGATAATATGAATAAAGATAGTTCACAAATAAAATTAATGATGAAATATTTGTTATAAATAAATAATCATATATATAATTTATTTCATTATTATTAATTAATATATTATAATTATTTACAATAAATTGTATATTTTATAAAATATAACGCTATATATAGTGTTAAAGTAATACTTTAAATAACTATTGACTTAAGTTTATAATGTTTCATAAGTTAAAAATACCAAATGGCTATCAAAGTATTTTGATTTTAACATTTGGAGTTTATTGACAGAAAGGCTAATTGGTGCTTTCCTCCACCACAAATGAGGAAATAATTCTCAAAGACATTATGTCAAATTGAGAACAAACTAAAACAAAAAGGAGAAAAACAATGAAAAACGTAGCAGCCACTATTAACGATGTATCATCTGCTGTTGTAGGTGTATTAAAAGGCTTGATAGTTGCATTCGTGTTTGCCAACATACTATATACAACTGGCTTTGATCCGATCGGCGGCATAGTTAGCTTAGTAGACTCATTTCTCGGTGGTGGACTACTAGGATTACTTGCACTTCTCGTATTTGCTTCATTTGTAAAATAAAACACCACTAAACATGGGGAGAGACGAATGTCTTTCCCCATGTAATTATATTAATATAAGGAGATTCTAATGAAGGACGTTATATCCACAGTAAATGGATGGGTCGCTGACATAACAGATTTTCTTCAAGGATTAATTGTCTTGGGTGTAGTTGTTGGTATTCTCTTTAATGACTATTTTGGAGTCATTGGAGGTATCGGAAAGCTCATGGGTCAAATTGGAGAAAATGGTCTTGCAGGCCTAGTAGCCCTGGTACTTGTAGTACTTTGGTATAAAAAATAGGTGATTAATTATTTACTTTTAAGGTAAGTATTATTTTCTAAAAGTAAAATGATCAGGATATCGTCGGAAATAGAAAAGCTCCATTATGGAGCTTTTCTATTTTATGTAATAGGGAAAAAATTTCCTATTACATAACCTAAAACGATACCAAATAATAAAATTAAAATTATGACTCTCTGTTTAAAAATAATTTTTCCATAACCTTTTTGAATTGCATACGCAGAAGTAAAATAACTCAAACCATTAATCAGCCAAAAAACAGGTAAAGTCAAAATTTTCACTATCATGGGGCCTATGATTGGAATGATTCCAATCAAAAGTAATAAACTTGAAAATAAGTTGGTTATATATCCAATTACAATTGTAATGATTGCAATAAATCGAAGATCCCAATTAAAATAAAACATCAAATAAATCATTATACTCATTAAAATCAAAATCAAAATCGTTCGATAATATGAGCCTATATTTGCTAATATTTTAAAAATTATATTTTCTACCTTTCCAATATAAATTTTTATGAAAAAAACTTCCCAATCCAATTAAAACTACATAAGGAATATGAATAAAATACCAAATAGTAAAATCAAATAAATTCATTGTATTATTTAAACACTTACAACCTATATGATAAAGTCCTAATTCAAATACAAACTTAATTAATAAATATTGACTTAATAATAAAAAATATTCATTAAAAAAAATAGCACATAAAAACAAAAAAAATAATTTTACATGTAAAAAAAGAAATCCACATAAAATCAAATAAAAGTAAATATTTATTTTCCACATTATATTTGCATCTCCTGACCATCTAAGACGCTGATTCAATAAATTAAGCCATTTTTTTTCGCCTCTCACATAAACATGACATTCTTTATTACTTGCAAATACAATTTTTGATTTACATATTTTTTTACAAATATTCATAAAAAGTGAGTCATCTCCTTGAAGATGATAATTGATTTTACTAAATCCCCCAACTTTAGCAAATAAACTTTTTCTATATGCTTGATTTTGCCCAGTACAAGCTAGAGGATAACCCTGATTTGCAGAACCAAATGCAGATACTAATAATAAAAAAAAGTCAATTGATTCAAATATATTTATAAAACCACTATTTTTTTTAACATATGAATGTCCAATTACATAATCAGTATTTGAATGGAAATAGCGAACCATTCCACTCAACCAACTAGCTGGCAACCTACAATCAGCATCTGTAAATAACATCCATTCATTTTTTGCTATTTTAATTCCAGCATCTAATGCCCGTTTTTTAAAATTTAATGTAGAATCTCCTTCTTGAGAAGTTTGGTATTTAAAATGATCATCTTTTTGAATAACATTTTTTATAATATCCTTTGTACCATCACTAGAATTATCATCGACTAATATTATTTCAAATTCTCCAGAATAATCCTGTAAAGATAAGTCTTGAATTAAATCAGGTAAAGTTTTTTTACCATTTCTTATTGCTATGATAATTGAAACTGAATGAAGTTCATTATTCAATTTATTTGATGATTTTTTATTTCCAAAAATCAACCATATAATTACAAAACAATAAATTGAAAAAATACTAAATAATAAATAATTAAAAACGAACACTTATCAACTCAAAACTTTAAATTTAATAAGCAATGCTAAATCAATCAATGAATTGATGTTCTCTCATCCAATCATCATCAACAAATTTTGATAAATAATTACGTATCGAATCAGGCATTATGACTAAACATTTTTCACCTAATTTTAATGATTTTGCTTTTTGAATTGCAGCCCAAACAGCACCTCCAGTTGAACCTCCAACAAGTAAGCCTTCCTCTTTAATTAAACGTCTAGCCATCTGAAATGATTCTTTATCTGGTAGTTTTATATATTCATCAATAATATTATTATCTAATACATCTGGGAAAAAATCATAGCCTATGCCTTCTACATGGTAAGGATATATCTCATCACCACCACCTAAAATAGAACCATAAGGATCAACTCCAATTATTTTAATTTCAGGAAAATGTTCTTTAAGGCGCTTAGAAATTCCCGTAATCGTACCTCCTGTACCTACACCTGCCACCACCATTTTTAATGAATCATCAAAATCATCTACGATCTCTTGAGCCGTAAATTCATAATGAGCATTAGGATTTGAAATATTAGCATATTGATCTAAAATATGTGAATTTGGAATTTCATTATTTAATTTTTTAGCAACTCCAATATGACTTTCAGGACTATCCCAAGCAGCTTCGGTAGGAGTCCTAACTATCTTTGCACCTAATGCCTTTAAAACTACTTCTTTTTCTTTGCTCATCTTTTCCGGCATTGTAATAATCATTTTATATCCTTTTACAGCTGCGACTAGCGCCATTCCAATCCCAGTATTTCCTGATGTAGGTTCAATTAAAGTATCACCAGGTTTTATCTTATTTTCTTTTTCAGCCTGCTCTATCATGTTTAAACCTATGCGATCTTTAACAGACCCTCCTGCATTAAAATATTCACATTTCCCAAAAATCTCACAATCTAACTCTTTACCAACTGAATTTAATTTTACAATTGGAGTTTTTCCTATCGCCTGAAGAATATTATTTAATATCATGAAACACCTTTTTTAGTTTTAAAATAAAGTAAAATTTAGGTTAAATCTCTTTTGAGGTTAATAATTAAATTTAATAAGTTGATAATTATTAATTAATTTGATTGGAGTAATTAAATGGATATGCCAAAAATAAGCATTCTTGGTTGCGGGAACATAGGAACTGCAATTGCAATTGGTTTAAAAAAATCTGGAGAATTTTCATCTAAAAACATCTACCTTACAAGAAGAAAAAATAAATCCTTAGAAAAACTAAACACTCAAGGTTTTGTTACAAGCAATGATAATAAAAAAGCCGTAGAAGAATCTAATATAATTATTTTATCTGTAGGCCCAAACCATCTAATGGACTTACTAAATGACATTTCATCTAAACTAAATAGTAAACAAATAATCATATCCGTTGTTTCTGGCATTCAAATAAAAAATATTCAAGAAATAGTTGGGAATGACATGCCAATTATTCGTGCAATGCCAAATACTGCAGCAAGTTCATGTGAGTCCATGACTTGCATAGCATCATTGGATCAATTTAAAAATGAATTAAAATTAGTTACATCTATTTTTAAAAATATTGGAGAAACATTAATTATAGATGAAGAGCAAATGTCCTCAGCAACATCATTAGGAGCTTGTGGTGTTGCTTTTTTTCTAAGAGCAATACGTGCAGCTTCACAAGGTGGGATAGAAATAGGTTTCCACTCAGATGAAGCATTTAAAATTGCAGCGCAAACTGCTAGAGGTGCAGCTACGCTTTTATTAAAAAACTTTTCTCATCCAGAATCTGAAATTGACAAAGTAACAACCCCAATGGGAGCTACCATTGCGGGCCTAAATGAAATGGAGCATCAAGGATTCAGCTCTTCAATGATAAAAGGAATCATTACATCTACAGAAAAAGTAAATAATCTTTATAAAAAAAATACATAATGTCAAAATTACAAAAAGAATTTTACGAACGATCTGACATTTTATTAATAGCTCGCGAATTATTAGGAAAAATCATATGTACAAATTTTAATGAAAAACTAACGTCTGGAATAATAGTAGAAACAGAAGCATATGCAGGTGAAACAGATAAAGCTTCACATGCATATGGAGGGAAAATAACTACTAGAACAAAAATAATGTATGAATCTGGCGGTATAACATATATATATCTATGTTATGGCATACATCACCTTTTTAATATTGTAACAAATAAAAAACATACACCACATGCTATTTTATTAAGAGCAATAGAACCGCTTGAAGGCATTAACACCATGCTTGAAAGAAGAAATAAAAATAATCTTAATTTCAATCTTACATCAGGACCTGGCCGATTAACTAATTCTTTAGGAATTACAATGAACGAAAATGGTTCTTCTCTATTTGGCGATCTAATTTGGATAGAAAATCAAAAAAACATACCAATTAATAATATCATTTCAAGTCCAAGAGTCGGAATCCCTTATGCACAAGAACATATCCATAATCCTTGGAGATTTCGAATTAAAAATAATCCTTGGACTAGCCCTTACAATTAACTGTAACAGTATATTACAAAGGTTGTTAAATAGATCACATTTATGTATAATAAATAAGCGTTATTATTACCTAAAATAGGATTCTTTTGGAGATGAACATGAAAAATAAAATAATTTCATTAATAACATTTTTTTTCTTTAATAATTTATTTGCTGTTATTAATTCTTATGGCGACTCTCATACCATACTTAATAAAATAAATACTCCTTTTGAATCAGTTACCATGGAGGACATTAATGTAGAGAACTTGATTAAGGAAGATGAAAGTAATATAGGAAAAGGAATACCAATGAGATATGCTCATTCCTTTAAAGTTGATTTTGGTATGGAAAATTCAGGGACATGGGAAACATTAAATGACGGTTCCAAAATATGGAGACTTGGAATTCAATCTCATAATGCCTATGGCATAAAAGTACTATTTAATTCTTTTTGGTTGCCAGAACAAGCAGAATTATATGTTTTCAGTAAAGATCAAGAAATGAGCATAGGGCCTTATTTACATAGTCATAATAATAGTGATGGATCCTTTGGCATGCCACTAATAAAATCGGATCATATTATAATAGAATATTATGAACCTCCAAACATAAAAGATGAACCTAAGATTAACATAAATGAAGTTTTTCACGCATATGTTGACATACTTGGCTTTTATGAAAATAATGACACACGTGATTGTGGAGATAATGTTTCCTGTTCAAGTGCAAATGCATATGAAGACCAAACAAATTCAGTTATTTTTTTAGATATGGGGCAATATATTTGTTCTGCCGCTTTAATTAACAACACTTCTCAAGACTTAACTCCTTACGTTTTAACAGCCTACCATTGTATTGAAGGTTTGACTTCTATTGGACAATATAATAACTTCACATTTTATTTTAATCATGAAAGTTCGTCATGTAGTGGGAGTTCTGGGTATTATGGTCACTCAGAAACAGGATCATATTTAAGAGCATATAAAAATGAAAATAGTTCAGATGTTGCTTTACTAGAAATGGCTGATGACCCTCCATCATGGTGGGATCCTTATTTTGCAGGATGGTCTAGATCAACAAGCTATCCACAAATCTCTGTTGGTATACATCACCCATCAGGTGATGCTAAAAAAATAAACTTTGATAATAATGACACATCATATGGATGCAGTTGGTACAGTACAAGTACTCATTGGTGTCTAGATTGGGATGATGGTGGCACCGCTGGAGGTTCTTCAGGATCCCCAATTTTTAATTCAGCCAAACAAATTGTAGGACAACTTTCAGGATGTTTTATTATTGGTGGAAATGATTGTTCCGATGGATGCGGAGGAGATGACAATGCTTATGGAAAATTTTCAACTTCATGGAATGGAAATAGTTCAAGTTCTAGATTAAAAGATTGGCTAGATCCTGGCAATACAGGGCAAACTACTCTAGATGGAACATACGATGGTATTACCATTATTTATGGTTGTACTGACAGTAATGCATGTAATTATGATTCAAATGCTACAAATAATGATGGAAGTTGTGAATATGTCACAGACTGTAATGGGATATGTGGAGGTAATGCAATTGAGGATGAATGCGGTGTCTGCGATGGTGATGGAAGTAGTTGTGCTGGCTCAGTGATACTTAGTTTTGGTGCAATCAATGAAACTAATGGTACAGTAGAAATATTAATGCAAAATGATGTTGCAATTGCAGGATTCCAATTTGAAATAAATGACTTTCCAGATATAATTGACATGATTCAAGTTTCAGGGGGTAGTTCAGAAAATTATGGATTTACCGTTTCAAGTTCAATACAAGGAACAATTGTTGGCTTTACATTGACAGGTACAACTATCCCAACAGGTTTAAATACTCTTTTAATTGCCTCTTTTGAAGGTAATGAAAGTGAAGAGGTTGAATTATGTTTAAGTGATGCCATCTTTTCTGATGCCAATGCAAATGGTATTTCTATCAATCTTGGCGATTGCATACAAGTTGATTTATCAAATCCCATGCTTGGAGATATAAATAATGATGGTTTAGTCAATGTCTTGGATGTTGTGATACTTGTAAATATTGTCTTAGGTTTAAGTGAAATGAATTATGCTGGAGACGTAAATGGTGATGGAGATATAAATGTATTGGATGTTGTAGTATTAGTAAATATGATACTGACTTAATTAATCATATTAATTTAAAATTATTTTGAAAGCATCCATTAATTTTTGGATGCTTTCTTTTTTTGCAGTTTCCCCCATTAGACCAATTCTCCATATTTTTCCAGCTAATGGTCCCAAACCTCCACCAATTTCAATTTCAAATTCTTTTAATAATCTAGAACGCACCATCACATCATCCACTCCATTTGGAATGACTAAAGAATTTAACATTGTCAAGCGAAATTCTTTTTCAACAAATAATTTCAAATTTAAATCATTTAATTCATTTTTCAATATAAGATGCATTTCCATATGTCTATTTATGACATTCTCTAACCCCTCATCAATTATGTTATGACATGCTTGATATAAGCCATACAACATGTTAATAGGTGCAGTATGATGATAAAAACGAGTATTGCCAGACCAATATTTTGTAATCATGCTAAGATCTAAATACCAATTAGGTACTTTTGTTGATCTATCAGTTAATTTTTTTAATGCCTTTTCAGAAAATGACACTGGAGAAAGTCCTGGAGGACAAGATAAACACTTCTGCGTTCCACTATAAAGAGCATCTATGTGCCATTTATCCATTTGTAAATTCAAACCACCTAAACTAGTAACACAATCCACTAAATATAATGCACCATTTTCCTTTACTAATTCTCCAATTTTATCTACGGGATTACAAACACCTGTAGAAGTTTCAGCATGTACAATAGATACCATGTCATATTTTTTTTCACATAACTTTTGTTTCACTAAATCTAATTCTACAACCTTCTATTTTTTCAGCAGGTACATAACTAGCTATAACTGAAAATATATCATCAGAAAAATATATTTTATCATTGAATGATAAATCATTTAATGAAATATTATTCATAGTTAAATATAATATTATTA
>CAZQYT010000017.1:0-548 GCA_964597475.1 uncultured bacterium
TAATAATGAGGGCTCTACGGCTAATTATTCTTATCCTGGAGTTGTTTTGTCTGAAAATAGTGATGAAGCCTCAATGCCTGATGGATATGAGTTTTTCTGGTTTTATGGGATAGAGCCTGGAATGAGCATGGCTGCAACCTTTGAAGTAACTGCATCTGAAAATGCTAATATGGGAAGTGAAGTTAATTTCATTGCGTATGCAACTGAATTAAATTGTGAAGGAAATTGCATTGAAAGTGAAGAAATATCATTTTCATTTACCATTGGTTTGCCTTATGACGATACTTTATATGAGCCATTAAATTTAGTTGCTGAATCAATGGATGATTCTATTAATCTTTCCTGGAGTGAACCATTTCAATGTCCACAGGGACAATTTGCAGATTGCATTGGTCAATGTGTAGATGAATGGTATGAAGCTTGGTTAGGTGATGGTCTTTGTGATGATGGTTCATATGGATTTGATTTGACTTGCTATGATAACGATAATGGTGATTGTAATGGTGAATTATATATTGGCATGGATTGTTGTGATTTTATTGATTGTG
>CAZQYT010000017.1:558-880 GCA_964597475.1 uncultured bacterium
ATGGTCTTTGTGATGATGGTACGTGGGGCGTTTATTTTAATTGTGATGAATTTAATAATGATGGAGGTGATTGTGGAGATGTACTTACTTGTGAAGATCAAGGTCTAGTTACATGTCCTAATGGAACATGTGAAGAAACATTGGATGAATGTCCTGAAACGTCTTGTGAACCAGGCTATGTAGATGATTGCGTAGATGATGATTGTTGTCCTGAATCTTGGATTGGTGATGGCTTCGCTGATTGTGAAGATCAAGCATATGGTTGTGATCTTACTTGTTATGATAATGATGGTGGAGATTGTGGTTTAAGAGATGACTCTGT
>CAZQYT010000017.1:890-3402 GCA_964597475.1 uncultured bacterium
ATAGGTGCAATGTATCCTAGTCGTTTAACAGCTGATTTTTCTGATGCACTTATTATTTCTAAAAACCAAAGAGAAGTAGATGGATATTTTGTATATAGAGATGGGTCTTATTTAGCTTTTACTGAAGAATTAAATTATAATGATATGAACATTAATTTTGGAATTGAATATTGTTATCATGTGACTGCTGTTTATGAAGAAGGTCAGTCAATTCCATCTAATGTAGCATGTGCTGAAGCAATGGGTGGAATGGTTGGAGACGTTAATAGTGATGGTCTTCTCAACATTCAAGATTTAGTTATAATTGTTAATATGATTTTAGGTGTTATGGAGCCTGATTATCTTTTGGCAGATTTAAATGGAGATGGGGCCATAAACATTCAAGATTTAGTTCTTTTAGTAAATTTGATCCTTAATAGAAGTTCTATTAATAATTATGATATTGGATATAAATCGGCTATTCATGAGAAGGATGGTTCTATTTTAATTTCTTCAGACGGTTTAATTGCAGGCATTCAGATTGATATGAATGCAACAAGATTTGAAATAAATGATAATTTACCAATGGATATTTCTTTGAATGTAAACGGTGAACATCAAATGATATTAATTTATGGATTGAATGGTGAAACATTGTCAGGAGAAGAAGTAGAGTTGTTTTCAAACATGGAAGATTATGAAATTAATTCAATTATTGTTGTTAATGTTTTAGGTGATGCCATGGAGATTGAAATGATGGACATGGATCTTCCTAAAACATTTACTCTTAATCAAAATTACCCTAATCCATTTAACCCTAGTACAAAAATTGGTTTTACGTTAGGGAAGAATGAATTGATAAGTTTGAATATTTATGATGTGCAGGGGCGCTTAATTAAAACTCTTATAGATAATGAAAAATTTTCTGACGGTTATCATCAATTCCTATGGAATGGAAAAAATAATTTTGAACAACAAGTTCCTTCAGGAATGTATTTGTATAAATTAAAAGGTGATTATCAATTAGAGATGAAAAAAATGATTTTAATGAAATAATTTCATTTTATAAATTTTTAAAAAAAACGAGGTATTTCAGCCTCGTTTTTTTTTTATGTTAAATACATAATAATTTTGCCCATTATTAATGTAGTTGGGTAAATTTTCCTTATCGAATATTCAATAAATTTTATTTAATTATTTAAAAACATGAGCACATTGAAAAAAAATATTTCAGACATAGACGTCGCAACAATACGTTTTGCAGGTGATTCTGGAGATGGAATGCAATTAACTGGCACTCAATTTTCAGATAATACTGCAATATTTGGTAATGATTTGGCAACTCTCCCTGATTTTCCTGCAGAAATTAGAGCTCCTAAAGGTAGTTTATTTGGTGTTAGTTCATTTCAGCTTCAATTTAGTAATAAGGACATTCATACACCTGGTGATGATTTAGATGTACTTGTTGCAATGAACCCTGCAGGTTTAAAAGTACATTTGGGAGATTTGAAAGATAATGGCATGTTAATAGTTAATGCTGCAAATTTTACTGCAAAAAATTTAAAATTAGCAGAGTATGAAGAAAATCCATTAGAAAATAGTTCATTGGAGGGGTATCAACTTATTTCGGTTGACATGACTAGTTTAGTGACTACTGCTTTAAAAGAAACGGGTTTATCTTCAAAAATAATGATGCGTTGTACTAATATGTTTGCATTGGGACTTTTATATTGGCTATATGGTCGTAGTATGGATTCTTCAATTGAATTTCTTCAAAAAAAGTTTGCTTCTAAGCCAGAAATTGTTGATGCAAACATAAAAGCATTAAATACTGGTTATTATTATGGAGAAACAATTGAAGCAATAAAAACAACATATAAAGTAAATAAAGCCTCTTTTAAGCCTGGGAAATATAGAAATATTATGGGAAATAATGCCCTTGCACTTGGATTGTTAACTGCTTCAGAAAAATCTAATTTAAATTTATTTTATGGAGGATATCCTATTACACCAGCAAGTGATATATTGCATTATTTAGCACAATATAAACAGTTTGGTGTTAAAACTTTTCAGGCAGAAGATGAAATTGCAGGCATAACAAGTGCCATTGGCGCTTCTTTTGCTGGCAATATTGCAGTTACGGCAACAAGTGGTCCTGGAGTTGCATTGAAAACAGAGGCTTTAGGTTTGGCAATTATTACTGAATTGCCTATTGTATTAGTTAATGTTCAACGAGGTGGACCATCTACAGGTTTACCAACTAAAACAGAGCAATCTGACTTAAATCAAGCTATTTTTGGTCGAAATGGTGAAGCTCCATTGGTGGTATTATCTGCGGCAACACCTTCTGATTGTTTTAACATGTCATATGAGGCTTGTCGTATTGCATTAAAATATATGATTCCAGTTATTTTATTGACAGATGGATATGTGGCTAATGGCTCAGAACCTTGGAAATTGCCTGATCTTGATTCATTACAAGACATTGAAACTAGATTGACAACAAAAAAGGATGGTTATGCTCCATATGAGC
>CAZQYT010000017.1:3412-13436 GCA_964597475.1 uncultured bacterium
AAGACCATGGGCACTTCCTGGAACCCCTGGTTTAGAACATAGAGTTGGTGGACTTGAAAAATGGGATGTGTCAGGACATGTTAGCTATGATCCTGAAAATCATCATAAAATGGTTGAACAACGTCAGAAGAAAGTTGACATAATTGCTGATGATATTCCTGAAGTTAAACCTTTTGGAGATTCTAGTGGAGATATATTAGTCATTGGTTGGGGAGGAACACATGGCGCAATTAGGTCTGCAGTAGAGTTAGCTCGTAGTTCAGGTCACAGTGTTTCTCATTTGCATTTAAGATATTTAAATCCTTTACCAAAAACAATGGGTGATATTTTGTTGAAATATAAAAGAGTATTAATGCCCGAATTAAATTTAGGTCAACTTGCAATGATTATACGTTCTAAATTTTTGGTTGATGTCATTAGTTTAAGTAAGGTTGAAGGTAGGCCATTCAATAAAAATGAAATCTTAAATAAAATAAATCAAGTTTTAAAGGAATTAAATTAATGTCAGAAATTCAATCACTTACAAAAAAAGATTTTACAACTGATCAAGATGTTCGTTGGTGTCCTGGATGTGGGGATTATGCGATTTTATCTGTAGTACAAAAAGTTTTTCCTACTTTAGGTATATCTAAGGAAAATTTTCTTATAGTATCAGGGATTGGATGCTCAAGTCGTTTCCCATATTATATGAATACATATGGTTTTCATTCAATTCATGGAAGAGCACCAGCTGTAGCTTCTGGCGCAAAACTAGCTAATCCAGAATTATCTGTTTGGGTAGTTACTGGTGATGGTGATGGAATGAGTATTGGAGGGAATCATTTGATTCATGTTTTAAGAAGAAATTTTGATATGAAAATCATGATGTTTAATAATAGAATTTATGGATTGACAAAAGGTCAGTATTCTCCAACCTCTGAATTAGGGAAGATTACAAAATCTACTCCAGCTGGATCATTAGATTATCCATTTAATCCCCCTCAATTAGCTTTAGGAGCTGCAGGTACATTTATTGCACGAACGATGGATAGAGAACAGAAACACATGGCAGAAGTCATATGTGCTGCTTCTGATCATCAGGGGACTTCTTTTATTGAAATTTATCAAAATTGTAATATTTTCAATGATGGTGCATTTTCTGAATTAACCGAAAAAGAAACAAAAGCTGAAACTCAATTGCTATTAGAGCATGGAAAACCAATGATTTTTGGAATTGAAAATTCTAAAGGATTGATTTTAGAAGGTGCAACTTTTAAAGTTGTAAAAATTGGTGATGATTATAGTTTGGACGATATTTTAATTCATGATATGTATGATAAGAATTTAGCTATGTTGCTAAGTGAAATTACATATACTCCTAGTTTACCTGTCCCCTTTGGTATAATTTATAAAGAAAATAAACCTACTTATGAACAAATGATGAAAGAACAAATTGAATTATCAATAAAGAGTAAGGGGGAAGGTGATTTGAATAAATTGATTTTAGGTCCAAATTCATGGGAAGTAAAGTAGCTTGTCAATGAGAAAAGAGAGAGATTCAATGGGGACGGTATCTGTGCCTATTGATTCATATTATGGTGCTCAAACCCAGAGAGCAATGGAAAACTTTCAAATAAGTGGTATTGTATTTTCAGATGCAATGATTAAAGCATTGGGAATAATAAAAAAATCTGCAGCCATTGTTAATTTTCAATTGGGTTTATTGGATGATGATAGGAAAAATGCAATCGTTCAGGCAGCAGATGAAGTTATTAATGGTAATTTTAATGATCAATTTTTAATTGATATTTTTCAAACTGGATCGGGAACTTCTAGCAATATGAATTGTAATGAGATTATTGCAAATAGGGCTAGCGAAGTTCTTGGTGGAAATATTGGCGAAAAGGAGCCAGTGCATCCAAATAACCATGTAAACTTGGGTCAATCTAGTAAAGATGTTATTCCTACTGCCATACATCTTGCTGCTAATGTTAAAATACAAAATGAATTACTTCCAGCGTTATCAGCTTTGCATAAAGAGTTAAATAAGAAATCTGAAGAATTTGAAAATATCATAAAAATAGGAAGAACTCACCTTCAAGATGCTACACCCATTACATTGGGACAAGAGTTTTCAGGCTATTCTCAAATGATAAGTAATGGCATTGAAAGAATTAAGAACATTCAGCTGCATTTATCTGAAATTGCTCAAGGAGGAACAGCCGTTGGTACAGGGATTAATACAAAAAAGAATTTTGGAAAATTAATGGCAGAACAAATCAGCATAATGTCGGGAGTGAAGTTTGTAGAAGCTCCCAATCATTTTGAGGCTCAGGCTTCTCAAGATTCTTCTGTAGAAGCATCAGGAGCATTAAAAACTGTTGCAGTTTCATTGTCAAAAATTGCAAATGATATTAGATGGATGGGGTCAGGTCCAAGATCTGGAATAGGTGAATTGATATTACCTGCAGTGCAACCTGGTTCTTCAATTATGCCAGGTAAAGTTAATCCTGTAATATGTGAATCTATGATTCAAGTTTGTGCACAAGTAATAGGTAATGATGTTGCAATTACGTTAGGTGGTCAAGGAGGTGTATTTGAATTAAATATGATGCTACCATTGATTGCTCATAATTTGATACAATCAATTGAGATTCTTTCTAATGGAGCAAATATGTTTACCAATAAATTAATTAAAGATCTCAATGTAAATAAAGAAAAGTGTTTTGATTACATAGAGGGAAGTCTTGCCATGTGTACTTCCTTAGTCCCAGTTCTTGGTTATGATAAGGCTGCTGAAATTGCTCATAAAGCATATGATACAGGGAAGACCATTAAAGAAATTTGTATTGAAGAAGCATTGTTTGATGAAAAAGAATTAGATGAATTATTAAATCCTAATGCCATGATAAAACCTACAGATTAAATTTCATGCCTTATTATAAAAACCGTAAAGGGAAATATAAACAATTATCATTTTGGAAGGTGTTATTAAACACCTTTCTTTTTTTATTGACCTGTTTTATTGGAGGTAGTATTTATTTATTTATTTTATCAAAGGATTTACCTTCAATAGAAGAATTACAACGATTTAACCCTGAACAAATCTCTAAAATTATTTCAGCTGATGGAAAGGTTATAAAAGAGCTGTTTGTTCATAAAAGAGATGTTGTAAAAATCAGTCAGATACCTCAAGGATTGAGATATGGATTATTAGCAATGGAAGATAGAAAGTTTTTTGAACATTCAGGAATAAGTTTTCAATCTCTTGCTAGAGCTATTGTAGTAAATTTAATATCAATGAGTAGAAGGCAGGGAGCTAGCACTCTTACTCAGCAATTAGCAAGAAACATGTATAATTCCATAGGCTTTGATAAAACATATACTAGAAAATTAAAAGAATTAATTACTGCAATAAAAATTGAACAAACATATACTAAGTCTGAAATTATGGAACTTTATTTAAATTCTGTTTATTTTGGTCATGGAACTTATGGTGTGCAAGCAGCTTCTTTACATTATTTTGGTAAGAATGTAAATGAATTAAAATTAGATGAATCTTCAATTCTTATTGGTTTGTTGCCAGCTCCAGCTCGTTATTCTCCAATTAGGCATCCTGATCGTTCTATTGTTAGAAGAAATTTAGTTTTACGTGTCATGAAAGAACAAAATTATATTAATAATGAAACACATGATTTTTTTTCAAATAAAGAACTTCCTAAGAAGAAGATAGATGCTAATGGCGGTATTGCTCCATATTTTACGGAATTTATTAGAAGGGAACTTGAAAAAATTGATGAGGAATTAGATATAAATTTATATAAAGATGGACTTGTTGTTCATACAACATTAGATAGTAGGGTTCAGGAAATATTATCAAATTCATTTAATAAGGGAATGAAAAAAAATCAGGAAATATTAAATAAAGATTTATTAACTAATATTCAAAAACTTGAAGAAGCTTTAA
The DNA here is from genome assembly GCA_964597475.1 of uncultured bacterium. GTDB lineage: Bacteria > Fidelibacterota > Marinisomatia > SCGC-AAA003-L08 > D37C17 > JAYZCM01. The sequence continues at coordinate 7,359 of CAZQYT010000017.1, forward strand.
GTGTAACAAATTTTAATTTAGATTCTGCAATTTCTATTCTTTCAGAAAATGATACCATACCTGAAATGATACAAAATCAATTATTGGTTCAAGGGGCAGGTGTTGTAATTAATCCAAAAAATGGTTATATACTTGCAATGATTGGAGGTAGAGAAGAAGATATTTATCGTGATCATTTTAATCGTGCAACTCAAGCCAAGCGACAACCAGGGTCTGTTTTTAAGCCTTTTATTTATCTTTCGGCTCTTGAGGGTGGATATTCAACAACTACAGAACTATTAAATCAACCTTTAGTTGTTTTTATAGATGATACAACTCAATGGAATCCTCAAAATCATGATGGATCAACAGGCTTGTTGACAACGCTTAGAGAAGGTATGAGAAGATCATTGAATTTGATTTCTGTTAGGGTTGTACAAGAACTTGTTGAACCAGCGCAAATTGTAAAAAATGCTGAAAAATTTGGGATTTCAACTCATATTCGTCCTGTAGATGCAATTGCTCTTGGTGTTTCTGAAGTTTATCCATTAGAAATTACAATGGCTTATGCTACAATTGCAAATAATGGGATTTATATGAAACCTATTGGAATTACTCGGATCGAAGATAGACATGGGCGAATTTTAAAAGAATATGTACCATATGGTCAGGAAGTTCAAGATGAAGCTACAATATATATTCTGAGAGATATGATGAAATCAGTTGTAGATGTTGGTACAGGGGGTTCATTGCGATGGAAATATAAGTTTTATGCGCCTGCTGGAGGGAAAACAGGTACTACAAATAGTAAAGCTGATGCTTGGTTTGTGGGTTTTACTCCTCAATTAGCTATTGGTATTTGGATAGGCATGGATGACCCGAAAGTATCTCTTGGAAAAAAACAGTTTGGTTCAGCAGCAGCATTACCAATTTTTGCAAATTCAATAAAGAAAATATATCAATTAGGTGAATTTCAATCTGATGATGAAATTATTTCATTAAGTGATCAAATTGATTGGTCTATGTCTAAGAATGTTTATAAAGAAGAAATATGTAAACATACATTTGAAAAGGCAACAAGATATTGTCCGGAAAAAATGAAAGAAATTTTTTTAAAGGAAAATCTTCCAAGTGTAAAGTGCCATAAACATATTAGTCCTTTTTCACGCTTTCAAGATAAATAATGTCAAGAATAGTTAAATTTTTTTTAATTTTCTTAATAAGTTTAGTTTTATTTTTTATCATTATGTTTTTGCATAATGAAAAACAGAAAAGATTTTGTTATCAAAAATGTTCAGAGTTTCATATGATGGGAGAAGCTAGGAATTGGGAATATAATGAATATTTAATTTTTGAAGATGATACTATTTGGATTGATCAGGAATGTTATGACTCTTGGTGTATATGCATAGATGAATGTAAGTCAGGCTTATGTTGTGAACTATTAAAATGAATTATTATTTTTATTAAAAGAATGCATTTAGTAATTAGTACAAGTTTAAATGATTGTAGTAAAAGTAGAGTTATGGCTCGTTATGCTTATAATTTATATTCTCAAAATGCAGAATTTTTAGATCTTAACGATTATGATTTGCCTATGTGTGATGGGGATAAATGCTATGATGTTCCTATTGTACAAGAAGTAAAAAAAATTATTTTAAATGCAGATTCGATTATTTTAGCATCTCCTATTTATAATTATGATTTTAATGCTGTTGCGAAGAATTTAATTGAATTAACTGGACAATCTTGGAATGATAAAATAGTAGGTTTCATTGCAGCAGCAGGTGGTATTAGTTCATATATGTCTCCAATATCTTTTGCAAATATTTTAATGATGGATTTTAAATGTATTATTATTCCAAGGTACGTATATGCAGATAAAAGCTGTTTTTTAAAAAATAGTGAAATTGTTGATGAAATTAAAAGTAGAATTAAAGAATTAGTAGATAAAACTATTTTATTAGCAAATACATCATCTTAAATGATCTATAATTTAATAAAATTAATCATTTCATCTTTTTCAATACTTTTAATCTCTGAATTGGCAAAAAAAAATTCATTTGCAGGAGGCTTATTTGCTTCAATCCCCTTAATTTCAATATTAGCTTTTTTTTGGTTGTATATAGATACAAAAGACATTTCTAAAATAATTGATTTATCATATGGGATTTTTTGGCTTGTAATTCCTTCTTTAGGATTATTTTTGATTCTTCCTGAATTATTGAAATATGGTTTAAATTTTTATGTTAGTATGTTTATTGCATCATTGTTGACTATGATTTTATATTGGTTGATGATAATTTTTTTAAATTGGTTGGAAATAAAAATTTAAATAATGAATGAAATTAATCATTACATTTTATTTGGTAAATGATGCAGAATTATCGTTATCCTATTTTATATTCATTTAGACGTTGACCTTATGCTATTAGAGCTAGGATGGCTCTTGCATATTCAGGTATAATAATTGATCTTAGAGAAATTTCTTTAAAAAATAGACCTAAATCATTATATGCTGTTTCTCAAAAAGGAACTGTCCCTGTACTTTGTATTAATGATGATAATATTATCGATGAAAGTTTAGAAATTATGTTGTGGTCATTAAAACATAATGATCATGGGGGTTGGATGAAACAAGATATTAAGCTTCAATTAGAAATAATTAAATTTAATGACACAACTTTCAAATACTGGTTAGATAGATATAAATATTTTGATAGGTACTTAGAAAATGATAAAGAATATTATCGTAATAAGTGTAATGATTTTTTACTTCAGATAAATAGTTTTTTGATTAAAAATAAATTTATGTTAAGTGATTGCTTATCTTTGGTGGACATTGCAATATTCCCTTTTATTCGTCAATTTTTTAATGTTGATAAAAATTGGTTGATTGATGAATATCCAGTTATATATAAATGGATAGATGATTTATTGCAATCTAAATTATTTTTGTCTGTAATGAATAAATATGAAGAAAATAAAGGTGAATCATTAATAGTAAATTTTAATTGTAAATGAAATAGGAGATGAGAAATTGCCAACATTTGACATTGTTAGTAAATATGAAATTCATGAAGTTGAAAATGCAGTTAATATGGTTAAGAGAGATATATTAAATAGATATGATTTTAGAGGTACAAATACAAGTATAAACTTAGATAAGAAAAAATCTGTAATTGTAGTAGAATCAGATTCTGAAATGCAAATAAGAACTATACAAGACATACTTGAAAAACGTGCAGTTGGAAGAAAGATTCAATTAAAAACTTTTATATTCAATGCTGTTGAAAAAGCAGGTGGAATGTCTCATCGGCAGGAAATTAATTTACAAGAAGGTATTTCTAAAGAAAATTCTAAAAAAATTAATAAAATAATAAAAGATACTAAATTAAAAATACAATCTCAAATTCAAGGTGAACAATTACGTATTTCTGGAAAAAAAATTGATGATTTGCAATCAGTCATAAGATTAATACAAGACGTAAACATTGGAATCCCATTACAATTTATTAATATGAAAAAATAAAATTTATGAATTTTATGCAAGAAAAAAGATGGATGGAAAATTAGCAACCATTATGTTTATTAATTTGGTTGATTTTACTGGGCTGATGTCTAAAAATGAAACTAATGCTTTACAAATGTTGAATCATAAGATAGCCATTGTTAAAAAAAATAATAAGCGGTTGGGAAAGTAGTAATAAATCATCATAAATTACCTTTGAGTCTTCTATTTGTAATTTTATTGATCATTTGAATGATTTTAAGTAATAAAGGAGTCAAATATGGAAGAGGTTAAGTTATCGTGGACATATAATGATTTTAAAGCTTATGTTCTTATTTATGCAGCTGAATCTAATCAAGTCATAACTGAAGAAGAAAAAGATTTTATTGAAGATCAGTTTGATTCTCTTATTATTAAGGCAATGAAAAAAGAATTTGATAGTGATAATGATTATGAGAGAATTCAAAAAATAATGGCATTTATAGAGCAGAACAATTTAGGTAAAAAAGATCTTGATTCTCTTTTAAATGAAGTCAAATCTGTTTATATGAGTGATGGAAAAATTGATATTGCTGAGCAGGCAGTTTTTGAAGTGTTAGAAAAATTATTTAAATTAAAATTATATTAATAATAAAGCCCTCAAATTATTAGGTTTTATTTTATTAAAAATTAATTATTTTTTGTACATATTTTGCAATTGCTAGTGATGACGTTAAACCTGGCGATTCAATACCTATGAGATTTATAAAGTTATTAAATCCCTTTTCAAATTCATTTTTAATTATGAAATCTCTGACTATGCCTTCTTGAGTTTGTATTTTTGGTCTTATGCCTGAAAAATCTTCATGTAATTCATTTTCCTTGATTTTCAAATAATGATTAATATGTTTAAAAAATTCTTTTTTGTAGTTGTCATTCATTGCATAATTAATATTTTTCACGAAATATGCATTTGGTCCAAAGCTGATTGTCCCATCTAAATGAAGTACTATATGTATTCCCAGTGATAATTTTGTAGGTAATGGATAAATTAATGAATTTAATTTATTTCTGTATTTGGATGTTTTGTAATATTCTCCTTTACAAAAATTTATTTTATAATCTGTTATTCCAATCATATTTGATATTTGATCAGACCATAAACCTGCACAATTAATTATTATTTTTGATGTTGCATTATAATTTAAATTTTCAAAATAGAGTTTATATGAATTATTTTCAGCTTTTATGTTGATTAGCTTTGTATTATAAATGATATTATTATTTTTAGATTTAATTAAATATTCAAGAGTTTGCATAACACCATGAGAGTCAATTATTCCACTTGATGGCACCCATAAACCACTCTCACACTTTATTAAGGGTTCTTTCTCATTTACTTCTTTTTGATTTAATATTTGTAATCCATGTAATCCATTTTGAATACCATTTAGCATTAATGATTTCAATTTAGCTATTTCTTTTGAATCTTTAGCAATGATGATTTTTCCACAGTTATTATATTTTATTTTATATTTTCTAGAAAAATCGTATAAAAGTTTATTTCCTTTCACACATAGTTGCGCTTTTAAACTATTTTTTTCATAATATATTCCTGAATGTATGACTTCACTATTTCTGCTAGAGACATGTTTACCAAAATTACTTTCTTTTTCAACTACAAGAATATTATTTAATGTTGAAGCAAGCTCATTAGCAATTGCTAGCCCAATAATACCTGCTCCAATGATTATTACATCAAATTTAAAGTTTTCATTAGTTTTAGACATTAATTAAATTAGTTTATCAAAATGATAAATGATATATAATTTATTGGGTATAATTTTTTAAATATTTTAGAGATTAATGATTTTATGACATTAGACATTATATTTTTACATTTTTCATATTTATTGACATTATTGGCCCTATCAATTAGGGGAATACTTTGGTTGAGAATTGTTCTTACCATCTCTCAATTTGGGCATTTGATCAATGCATATATGAATTATGATGCAAACAAAGGTGGGTGGACTATCATTTTTATTGCAATTAATTTAGTTCAAATCATGATTATTTTTCGTGAGAGAAGGGAGCTATTGATTCCAGAACAAATTCGTGATCTTTATGAAAATATTTTTCATACTAAGACAAGTAGAGAATTCCTCAATTTTTGGAATAAAGGTAAATTAATACACACAAATAATGAAATTTTGATAAATAAAGGAAACAATCAAAAAAGTCTTATGCTTGTATTAAATGGGAATGCAGAAGTCATTCGCAATAATAAAAAAATTGCCATACTTGAAAGAGGTCAGTTTATTGCAGAAATAAGTTATATAACAGGAAAGCCAGCTTCTGCTGATGTCATGGCTGTTGATGATTTGACTTATTATGTTTGGAATGGAAAAATATTGAAAGATTTAAGAAAAGCACACCCTGCTATGATGAATAAATTAGATCGTATTTTAACATTGGACATGGCAGGTAAATTAGTACGTTAGTTATTTGAATTTTTAATATGAAAACAGGACAAATAATTGAAATAGGTGGTGGTGGTTTTGGTCGTAATCCAAATCAATTATCAATGGAAAAGTATATTGTTGAAC
>CAZQYT010000018.1:0-13344 GCA_964597475.1 uncultured bacterium
AACTATATTGATGATAGAAGATGTTAGCAGTGAAAAAAGAATGAAATCTACCATGTCTCGCTATATGGATGCTGATTTAGCAGAAAAATTAATGAGTAGTAATGAAAATGCACTTGGTGGAACAGAAAGCGAGGGTACAGTGTTCTTTTCTGACATACGTAGTTTTACTACACTTTCAGAAGAGCTGGGAGTTAAGGGTACAGTTGAAATGTTAAATGAATATTTTAGCATAATGGTTGAATGTATTCAAAATGAAGAAGGAATGTTAGATAAGTTTATTGGTGATGCAATAATGGCAGTTTTTGGTGCTCCAATTTCACATGATGATGATCCTGATAGGGGCGTTAGGGCTGCGATTCAAATGATGTTAGAATTAAAAAAATTAAATTCTAAAAGAATAAGTGATGGATTATTACCTATTGATCATGGGATGGGGTTAAATACTGGACAAATTGTATCTGGAAATATTGGTTCGGAAAAGCGGATGGATTATACTGTGATAGGTGATGCAGTAAACTTAGCAGCTAGAGTTGAGAGCTCATGTAAAAAGTATGGAGCTCATATTTTAATTAGCGAACTTACATTTAAATCACTTAAAGCAACATATCGTACAAGACAAGTTGATAGATTAATTGTTAAAGGTAAAACTGTACCTGTTTGCATTTACGAAGTTCTAGATTATCATGATAAGGAAACATTTCCTAATATGATAGAAGTTTTGGAAATGTTTAATAATGGGATTGAATATTACAATGAAGGAAGATGGGAAAATGCAATTAAACAATTTTCAAAAGCTCAAAAAGGAAATCCGGAAGATAAATGTTCAAAAATGTACATTGAACGATGTGAAATTCTTAAAAAGAAAGAACCTAAGGATTGGGATGGTGTTTGGGTTGCTAAATCTAAATAAAATATTTTAGGAGCATATAATGAGAAATGTACAAAAGCATCTTGAAAAAGCAATAGAAGCTGATTCAGAATTTTTAGATGCTCATTATGAATTAAGTTTAATTTTAATGAAAAAAAATGAAAATCAAATTGCAAAAAAACATTTGATGAAAGTACTAAAGATTGATCCTGATTACATGAAAGCATATTTTCAATTAGGATTATTATTTAAAAGGATAAATGATAATAAAAAATCCAAGGAGTATTTTAGTAAAGCCATTGATTTAGATTCAGAATTTTCAGAATCATATTATCATTATGGATTATTATTAATTGAAATGGAAGATTATGAAAATGCAAAAAATAATTTTGAAAAAGTAACAGACATTGATCAAAATCATCATAAGGCATATAATAATTTAGCTAATTTGATGTTAGATCCTGAAGATTATGAAAAAGCAAAGAAAAATTATTTAATTGCGATTGATATTAAAAATGATTTTATAGAAGCTCATTTTGCATTAGGAAAACTTTTATTTAAAGGATTGCAGAATGATGAAAATGGAACATTGATTGAAAAACCTGATTACGATAATTCTATTTTTCATTTAGAAAAAACAATTAAAATAAAAAAAGATTTTGTAGAAGCTTTTTATTATTTAGGGATGATTCATCGAATCAATAATAATCATGAGATTTCATTAAAATATTTGAATGCAGCATTGAAGATTGATGAAAATTTTTCTAAGGTACATTTTGAAATTGCCATGTTATATAAAGATATGATAAATGTTGACAAATAATTTATTTGAACAAATGAAAAGTCATTTTTTAAAGGCTGTAGAATTAGATCCGTTATTCTCAAAAGCACATTTTGAATTAGCTCTTCTTTATAATAGAGATGGTAATGATGATTCTGCAGAGAATCATTTAATTAAAGCAATAAAATCAGATTTAACTAAGATTGAAGAGAATAATCTATTTATAAATAAAAATATTGAAAAATTTCAATTTCAAAATGCTAAATTATTACTTAATAAAAATCAAGACGTGAAAATTGATTGTAGTTATTCATATTATATGCTTTATCGCTTATATATGCGTCAAAAGAACATTGATAAGGCTAAAAAACAATTAATTAAAAGTATTGATTTATATTCAGGTTTTTCTAAATCACATCGTGATCTTGGGATTTTATTTTATAAAGAAAAAAAAAATGATCTTGCTAAAGAACATTTAGATTTCTCATTAGATTTAAATTATGGTGATTATAAGGCTCATTATTATTTGGGTTTGCTTATGAAAGAAAAATTTGATTATAAACAAACAGAAATATATTTTTTAAATTCGCTAGATATAAATTCAATTTTTTTACCCTGTTTAATTGAAATGGCAACTTTGAAATTATTAATGAATGATAATAAGGAAGCGATGAAATATTACAGGAAAGCTAAGCATTTTTCAAAGGATATCTATAATGAGAAATTAGAAAAATTAATTAATAATGATAAATGATATGATAAGATGAAAATATTAGATAGATATATTTTAAAAGAGCATTTTTATCCATTTTTTTTAGCTTTAATTGTATTGCTTTTTGTCATTTTAACAAATTTTTTACTTAGAAAACTGGAAAAATTTCTTGGAAAAGGTCTTGAATTTTCTCTTATAGTAGAATATGTTTTTTTAAATCTAGCTTGGATACTTGCTTTGGCTGTTCCAATGGCTGTTTTAATAGCAACATTAATGGCTTTTGGAAGATTAGCATCTGATAATGAAATTGTTGCACTTCGTTCTGTTTCAGCTAGCTATGTTGATTTATTGTCTCCTGTAATTATCTTTGGTTTAACGATTACAATCTTAATGATGTATTTTAATAATCAAATTCTCCCTGAAATGAATCATAAAGCTAGAATGTTATCTTCAGACATAAGCAAAAAACGTCCAGATCTTGATTTTGAAGTTGGTTATTTTATTGAATCAATACCTGATTATACATTCCTTTTAGGAAAAAGAGAAGATGAATATTTTAAAGATATAACTATTTTTAAAAATATTAAAGATCAACAAAAACAAACCATTATAGCAAAAAATGGAAAAATTTCAACTTTGGATGATGGGGTATTATTACATTTGTCTGATGGGGTGATTCATGAATATTTTGGTAATGAAAAAGATGAGTATCGTGAAATATATTTTGAAAAATATAAGGTAATTGTTCCGGTAGACAACATGTCGTTGAAAAGACGAGATAATAGTATTAGAGGTGACAGGGAAATGACATTCAAAATGATGAAGGAAAAAATTTCTAATTATGAAAGAAAAAAAGAATTTACTCAAAAGCGCATAATTAATAGACTTATGGTTGAAGCAAAAAAATATAATTTTGATATGACATTAGATACTTCTATGATTATTACATCGAATATGGCTAAAGAGATAATTAATAATTATAAAATCAGTTTAGAAGATTCGATTATTAGTGTCGGTTCATCTCAAAATCGATTTCATCGAAGATTAAAAAATCTTACTAAAGGAATTGAAAGTGATTTTGCACTAATTAAGTCATATTCTAATTCTATTAATAAATATTTAGTTGAACTTCATAAAAAATTTTCAATTCCATTTGCAAGTATAATCTTTATAATGATTGGTGCGCCACTTGGGATGATGGCAAGAAAAGGAGGATTCGCTGTTAGCATGGCATTTAGTCTTGGTTTTTTTATTGTTTATTGGATTTTTCTTATTAGTGGTGAAGAGTTTGCAGATAGAGGATTATTATCCCCTGCTCTTTCAATGTGGTTGCCCAATTTAGTACTAGGACCATTAGGTGTATTTATGTGTTATTGGCATTCTCAAGAACAAAAGTTAAAAAAAATCAGGTTGCCAAATTTATTTTATTTATATAAAAGAGGTAGAAATTGATAAAACCTTTTATTGGCAAAACTCCAGAAATAGGTAAAGAGGTTTATATTTCAGAAACAGCTGTTGTGATTGGTGATGTTGTTTTGGGAGATTATGTTAACATATGGTTTGGCTCTGTTGTTAGAGGAGACATGCATTATATAAAAATAGGTTCCAAGACTAATATTCAAGATAATAGTGTCATTCATGTTACTACGGGTATATCTCCAACAAATATTGGCAGTGGTGTAACCATAGGTCATGGAGCAATTATTCATGGCTGTACCATTAATGATAATTGTATGATTGGCATGGGGGCAATCATAATGGATGATGCCAAGATTGGGGAAGGATCTTTAATAGGTGCAGGTTCTTTGGTGCCCCCTAAGATGCATGTTCCCCCAAGATCACTTGTGGTTGGTGTGCCAGGTAAATTAGTTCGGTCTGTTTCTACTGATGAATATGAAATGATATTGGAACGGCCGCAAGAATATGTAGATTTGGCTTCTCATTATATTTAAGCTTCTTGTCTAAAATAAATTTAATCATACAAAAAAAACAATTTGGAAAAACTCTTACCTCTAGAGAAATAGAATATGTAGTTAATCAATATACTTCAGGAAATATATTAGATGATATAATGACTAATTGGCTTAAAGCTATTTACCATGAAGGAATGAATAATGAAGAAACTTTAAGTTATACTCAATGTATGTTGAATTCTGGTATTACTCTTGATTTTTCTTATTTGAATGCTCATGTCATTGATAAACATAGTACTGGAGGAGTAGGTGATAAGGTATCTTTAATTCTTGGCCCCATATTGGCAGTTTGTGGTTTCTATGTACCTATGTTGGCAGGTCGTGGATTAGAACATACTGGAGGAACAATTGACAAACTTGAATCGATTCCAGGTTATGATGTTTCATTGAAAATAAAAGATTTTAAAAGTAATGTTGAGAAAAATGGTATTTCCATTATGTCTCAAACTGACGAAATTTGTCCTGCAGATAAAAAGATTTATGCATTACGTGATATGACAAAGACCGTCTCTTCATTTCCTCTTATATGTGGAAGCATAATGAGTAAAAAAATTGCTGAAGGAATACAGGGATTATTATTAGATGTTAAAATTGGTAATGGGGCATTCATGAAAACATTATCTGATGGTAAAAAGTTAGGAGGATTATTGACAAGAGTTGGAGAACTTTATGGCATTAAGGTCATTCCTTGTTATACAAACATGGATCAACCGTTGGGTAATTATGCGGGTTTATGGTGTGAGATAATGGAAAGCATTGAATGTTTAAAAGGTAATGGCCCCGATGATTTAATGGAGTTAGTTTATTATTTGACGGAACAAGCGTTTAATCTTTCAGGTGTTGATTTTGATTTAGATAGAATAAAATATATTATTAATGAAGGTTTAGCTTTAGATAAGTTCCATGATATGGTTTTAGCACATGGTGGATCAATTGAATCGTTTGAAAATGAAAAATTAAATTTACCAAAATTTAGAGGTAAGATTCATTCAATGGAAACTGGATATATTTCTTTTATGGATACACGTAAAATAGGAATGGCTTTAACTAATCTGTGTAATGGAAATGATAAAGGTAAAATAAATGGCTTAGATTTTTCTGCAGGAATTAAATTTCATAAAAAAATTGGTAATTATATAGAAAAGAATGAAATAGTCATGGAATATTTTTGTTCTAATAAGGCTAATTTTGAAAAATGTAAATTGGAATTAGATAAAACGTTTAATGTTCAAATTGAAAAACAATCATTAATGAAGCTTATATATAAATGAGAATATTCATTTTATTTTTAGTGACAATAATGATTGGAAGAGAGAACCTAAAATCAGATAAATATGAATATGATGAACAAGGACGCCCCATAACTCCAAACAATGAAGATTTAAATAAACTTCCAAGTGATGGAGGAGAATTATGGAATCGTTTAGTATTTGAGACAAGCCCATATTTATTACAACATGCTGCAAATCCTATTGATTGGCATCCATGGAGTGAAGAAGCTTTTCTTAAGGCTAAAGAATTAGATAAACCGGTTTTTTTATCGATAGGATATACAACTTGCCATTGGTGTCACGTCATGGAACATGAATCATTTGAAGATGAGATGGTTGCAGATTTGATGAATGATACATTTATTTGTATTAAAGTTGATAGAGAAGAAAGGCCCGACATTGATAATGTGTATATGGAAATTACTCAAATGATGAATAATAGAGGAGGATGGCCAATGACTGTCATAATGACTTCAGATAAAAAACCATTTTTTTCAGGTACATATTTTCCTAAAAATTCTAGAGGAAAACGTATTGGTATGATGCAACTTATACCCATAATAAAAGAAGCTTGGGATGATAGTCGAGATTCACTATTAGTTGATGCAGATAAATTAACACGAAGACTTGAAAAAAATCAGATTAATCGAACTAGTGAAGGTAAAATTTCTTTGGATGTGTTAGATAGAACTTTTAGATCTTTTCGAATTAGATATGATGATAGATATGGTGGCTTTGGAAAGGCTCCTAAATTTCCAAAAGCACATGATTATTCATATTTGATAAAGTATTGGAAAAGAACTGGGAATATAAACTCCTTATCAATTGCAGAACATGGATTGAAGGCAATGAGAGATGGTGGAATATATGACCAGATTGGATTTGGTTTTCATCGATATTCAATAGATTCTAGATGGTTAGTGCCTCATTTTGAAAAAATGCTTTATGATCAGGCTATTTTAGTACAAGCTTATTTAGATGCTTATGAAGCTACTGGTAAACAATATTATGCAGATATAGTGAATGAAATTTTAGAATATGTAATTAGAGACATGACTTCTAAAGGTGGTGCCTTTTATTCTGCAGAAGATGCTGATAGTGAAGGTGAAGAAGGTAAATTTTATGTATGGAAAATAAATGAATTAAATAAAATATTAGGTAAGGAAGAAATGGAATTATATAAGAGAGTATATAATTTACAAGATGATGGGAATTGGCATGAAGGGAGAAAGCATAAGACAAATATTCCACATTTGACTAAAGATTTAAAATTATTAAGTAATGAATTTAATATTACAGAAAAAAAAATAATTAATACTTTGGAAAATATTCGCAAAAAATTATTTAAAATAAGAGAACATAGAATTCATCCTCAAAAAGATGATAAAATTTTAACAGATTGGAATGGTTTGATGATTGCTGCCATGGCACGTGCTGGTGCTGTTTTAAATAATGTTCATTATATGAATACAGCTATAAATGCTATGGATTTCATTATTTTAAATTTAAAAAATGAAGATGGTAGTTTGTTAAAGCGGCACAGAAAAGGACAATCAGGTATAGTAGGTGTTTTAGATGATTATTCATTTACAGTATGGGCATTAATAGAACTGTATTTAATGAATTATAATGAAATTTATTTAGAGATGGCAATGGAACTTAGCGAATATCAAATTGATGAATTTTGGGATTTTGATAATCATGGTTTTTTCTTTACGGCTAAATCTGCAGAAAAACTCTTAGTTCGTAGTAAGGAGGTATATGATGGGGCCATTCCTTCAGGAAATTCAGTGTCAGCATTTAATTTCATTCGTATTGCTAGAATGACTTCTAGATTAGATTTTGAAGAAATAACTCATCAAATATTAAATGCTTTTGCAGACAAATTAAATCGTGGATCATCAGGTTATTCCATGATGATGCAGGCTGTAGATTTTACATTTGGACCTTCATATGAAGTATTGGTTTTTGGAGATCAAAATAATAAGAAAACACAAAAAATATTAGAGGATATTCAATCCATTTACATGCCTAATCGTGTTATTGTCTTTGGGAAAAATGGTGGGGAAGATTTGAAGAAAATAATTCCATTTGTAGGATATTATAGTCCTAATGAAAATGGAGATCCAATTGTATATGTTTGTCAAAATTTTACATGTAGTAAGCCTACTACAGATTTTGAAATTGTAAAACAACAATTAGGAATAAATGAATAACATTTGATAAAGGAAAATTAATGAAAAATATTAGAGCAAAAAAAATACCATTAGAAAGAGTCATTCATGGTGAAAAAAGAGTTGATTATTATGATTGGATGAGGCTTACTGATAAACAGAAAAATTCTAAAATTAAAGATTCTAATACGAAAGAAGTATTAGAATATATAAATGTTGAAAATGAATATTTAAATAAGGAGCTTTCTTCCACAAAAAAAATTCAAAAAAAATTATTTAAAGAGATGGTTGGTAAAATTAAAAAAGATGATTCTTCAGTTCCATATGAATATAATGGTTATTGGTACGCTTTACAATATGAGAGAGGAAAAGAGTACCCGATTTATTATAGGATGAAAAAGAACATAAAGTCTAAAAAAGAAGTTTTATTAGATGTTAACAAATTATCTGATGGGAATGATTATTATGATTTATTATTTGATGCAGATTTAGTTAGTCTCAATAATAAATGGTTATTATTTTGTGTAGATAATATTGGAAGAAGAAATTATGATGTTTTTTTTAAAAATATAGAATCTGGTGAAATATTAAGTTATAAGATTGAGGATTGTGATTCGGAGCCTGTATGGTGTAATGATAGTGAAACCATATTTTATTTAAGAAAAAATAAAACTACATTAATTGGTGAGAAATTATATAAGCATGTAATAGGTACAGATCCAAGTAGAGATCTTTTGATTTATCATGAGAAAGATCAGTCTTATGATAATTATATCTATAAAACAAAATCAAATAAATATATTATATTAGGTCATCATAGTACGCTTTCAACGGACTTTCAATTACTAGATGCAAATAATCCTAATGGGAAGTTTAAACGTTTTTCTCAACGATTGAAAAAACATCAATATATAATTGGCCATGCGAAAGATAAATTTTACATGGTTACTAATTGGAATGCGAAAAATTTCAGATTAATGGAAACAAGTGAAAATAAAACAAATAGGAAATTTTGGAAAGAAATTATTCCACATAGAAAAAATGTTTTATTAGATTATAATTTTTCTTGTTTTGATGATTATTTGGTAATGACAGAACGAATTAAAGGGTTAGCTAACATTAGAATAATAAATTTAAAGAATAATGATAGTCATTATGTGAAATTTGAAGAGCCAGCATATAATGCTTCTATTTCTGATAAAAATTTAAGTTTTAATACGGATTATTTAAGATTTAATTATTCGTCTTTGATAACACCAAATACTCAGTTCAGATATAATATGCGAACTAAAACAAAAAATATATTAAAGCAATTAGATGTTATAGGGGGGTATGATAAAAATAAATATGTGTCTGAAAGAATTTATGTAAAAAGTAGAGATGATAAAAAAATACCGGTTAGTTTAGTATATAATAAAAGTAAATTTAAAAAACCTGGAAAAATTTTATTGTATGGGTATGGTTCTTATGGACTTATTGTAGAACCTACTTTTTCTATTTCAAGATTGAGTTTATTGGATAGAGGTTTTTGTTTTGCAATTGCGCATGTTCGCGGAAGTAAGGTTTATGATGAAAAATGGTATGAAGATGGAAAACTATTAAATAAAAAAAATACTTTTAATGATTTTATTGATTGCGCACTTCATTTAATAAATCATAAATATACTATTACAAAAAATTTGTATGCTTCAGGAGGAAGTGCTGGTGGTTTGTTAATTGGCGCAGTTATGAATATGAATGGTGATTTATTTAATGGTATGATAGCGGGCGTTCCATTTGTTGATGTGATTAATACAATGTTGGATGATTCGATTCCACTTACTACATTTGAATATGATGAATGGGGTAATCCAAATATGAAAAAATATTTTAAATATATGTTGTCATATTCGCCATATGATAATATTCAAAAAAAAACATATCCTAATTTACTTGTTACTTCAGGTTATTATGATTCACAAGTACAATATTGGGAACCATTAAAATGGGTAGCAAAATTACGTGAATATAAAACAGATGATAATTTATTATTGTTAGACATGGATATGGATGCTGGCCATGGTGGGACAACTGGGCGTTTTAAAGTATATAAAAAAATAGCATTAGAATATGCTTTTCTATTTTATTTAGAAGGTATTAATGAATAATTATTTTAGTTTTAATAATTGAAGAATTATTTATCCATTGGAGATTTTCAGGATTTATTTCATAAGATTAATTCGAAAGATTTTTTTTCAATTTTAAGTCGTCTAAATATTTTTCCTAAAAAAAGAGTTAAATATATTTGGAATCAAAATATTAATCTTAATTCAGGCTGGTGGATCATACCTCAAGTCAATAAAAGATTGAATAAATTCATTTCTGGGAATTCTGAAATTAATTATCAAGATTATTTTATTAAAAAATTTTTATCTAATAAGAAAGATTTGATTTTATTGTCACCAGGATGTGGCACTGGTAGTAAAGAAAAAATATATGCTAAGCATAGTCAATTTAAATTAATTGAATGTTTTGATATTTCTTTAAATAGAATTAATAATGCAAAAAAAAGTTTAGTTGATAAAAAAATAACTAATATGCATTTTAGTGTGCAGGATTTATCAACTTTTGTTTTTAAAGAAGAGTATTATGATGTTATAGTTTTTGATATGATTTTACATCATGTTAAGAATGTCAGAACAATATTAAAAAAAGTTAAAAATTCATTAAAAAAAGATGGTTTTTTAGTGATTAATGAATATGTTGGGCCTAATAGATTTCAATTTTCTAATGAACAATTAAATGTATCTAATAGGACTTTTGAAAACATTCCATTGAAGTATAAAAAAATATTTAAATCCAATAGTTTGAAAACTAAAATTTATAAACCTGGAATTCTTAGAATGATATTGTCTGACCATACTGAAGCTGTAAATTCTGATCAAATCTTGCCTGTCCTGAATGATATGTTTACTTTGATTGAACATAAACCATATGGTGGAAACATTTTACATTTAATATTTAATAAGATTGCTCATAATTTTATTGATGATGGTAAAGAAACAAATAAATTATTAAACTATATTTTTAGTGAAGAAGATGAATTTTTACATTCAATTAAACAGTCTGATTTTGTTTTTTCAGTTTTTGTTAAATAATTATGAATAAAAAGAAAATAAAGAATATTAGTTGGGATGAATTCGAAAAAATAGAAATTAGAGTTGGTACAATTGTTGAAGTCAAGGATTTTCCTGAAGCTAAAAAGAAAGCATTTCAATTAAAAGTAGATTTAGGAAAAGATATTGGGATTAAAGAGTCAAGTGCTCAAATAACAAATTTATATTCAAAAGATGATTTATTAGCTAAGCAAGTAATCGTCGTAGTTAATTTAAATCCTAAAAAAATAGGCTCTTTTATTTCAGAATGTTTGATAACTGGTTTTTATCATAGTGAACAAGAAGTTGTTTTAGCTATACCTGATAAGAAAATTAAAAATGGCTCACGCCTTTTTTAGCGCTTTTTTATTTTGAAATCATTAGATTTACATGGAGTTAAACATATGGACGCTGAAGAAATGATAGACTTATTCATTGGTAGACATTTTGATAAATTACCAATAGAGATTATTACAGGAAATTCAGTTGACATGCAGAGGATTGTAAGAAAAGTAGTAGACTCATATAAATTAAAAATGGTTTCTTCAAATTATGTTAATTTAGGCTCATATGTGATTTCTCATGAAAGTAAATAATTATTTATGGAGATATTAATGGAAATCATTGTAAATAAAAATAAAGTTTTATCAGATTATGACACGTGGCCGATTTGGCAGTGTAAACCGAGTAAGTTTGATTGGGAATATGAAGAGGAGGAGCATTGTTTTATTATTGAAGGTTCTGTCACAGTGGTAGGGGAAGTTAATACTGTTAACATAATGGCGGGTGATTATGTTATTTTTCCAAAAGGATTAAAATGTAATTGGGAAGTACATGAAACAATAAAAAAACATTATTCGTTTAAATAGAGTTTATTTAGGTGCATATAGATCTGTAATTGTTCCTGATAACATCTCTGCAGCATTTCCTATGGTTTCAGTTAATGTTGGATGTGGATGAATGGAAAGAGAAATATCCTCTATAGTTGCTCCCATTTCAATGGCCAATATTGCTTCTCCAATTAAGTCTCCAGCATTTGTTCCTACGATTCCAGCACTTATAATTTTTTTAGTTTTTTTATCAAAAATAAGTTTTGTTTTTCCTTCAGGTTTTTTAATCGCAAGAGCTTTGCCACTTGCATTCCATGGAAATTCTCCTTTTTCATATTTGATGCCCGCATTTATTAATTCATTTTCAGTAGGGCCTGCCCATGCAATTTCTGGATCAGTAAAAATTACTGCAGGAATTAGGGCTGGTTTAAATACTGAAGGTAAATTACATATGACTTCTGCAGCGATTTTTCCTTCATGTGTAGCTTTATGAGCTAACATTGGATTGCCAACTACATCGCCTATTGCATATATATGAGAAATATTTGTTCTTAATTTCTCATCTACTATGATAAATCCCTTTTCATCTAATAATATCCCTGTATTTTCTATTCCAATTTTTGAAGTATTTGGTTGTCTACCAACAGATATTAAGATGGTATCAAATATTTCTGAGAATTTTTCATGAGTTTTATTTTCAAAATGAACAATTAGTGTGTCATTTTCAGATTCTATGTTAATTACTTTTGTAGATAAAAGAATTTTTTCAAAATCTTTTTCCAATTTTTTTTCTAAAGGATTAATTAAATCTTTATCTGCTCCTGGTAATAAACCATCCATGAATTCAACAATTGTGACTCTTGAGCCCATTGCGTTAAATACTGATCCCATCTCTAACCCAATGTAGCCACCTCCAATAATTAATAATTTGTTTGGAATTTCATCCAATTCAAGTGCTTTTGTTGAATTGATTATTTTAGGATGATTATTGGGAATATTCTTAATGGTCCTGGGAATAGATCCTGTAGCAATTATACAATGTTCAAAAGTAATGGTTTTACTTTCAGTTTCCGTTTCAATGATCAACTGTGAATCAGAAACAAAATTAGCATTGCCATGGATTATATCAACATTTCTGACTTTTGCAAGTTGAAATATGCCTTTGTTTAGATTTTTTATAAGAGAATTTTTCCATGAACGTATTTTATTTATATCAATTTTTGGAGATGAAAAAATTATTCCTAAGTCATTTAATTCTTGTGTGTCATTTAAAATTTTGGAAATATGTAGTAATGCTTTAGATGGTATGCACCCATGATTTAAACAAACTCCACCAAGTGCATTATTTTTATCAATTAAAGTAACTTTTTTACCTAAATCTGCTGCTCTAAAAGCTGCTGCATATCCTCCAGGTCCTGCACCAATCACAACAATTTCCGAATGAAGTTGTTTGTTTAGCATTAAATTATTTCATGCAGATTTGTAATTAAATTGCCAAATCTTTTAGTGAACTCAGCAGCATCTACTCCATCAATTACTCTATGATCATATGAAATGGAAAATGGAAGCATTAGTCTTTTTTTCAATTTATTTTCAATGAA
>CAZQYT010000019.1:0-1332 GCA_964597475.1 uncultured bacterium
TGAAAAACTAATTAATTTGTTAATTATTTTATCAAAAAAACCAAATAATGGTTTTCCAAATTTTGTTTTAAGAATGAAAATTGCAAACAACCATTGTAAACCTAAACCCAAGGCAACTAGTCGAAGATTTATCTTCGACTTATTATTTGACATTACATATGCAATTAAAAGTAATGCGATTATTCCAATAAAACCTGTCATTTTTTCTATCATCATTTATTTTTCCTCATTAAAACATTTTCGGCAACGAGCTTCATATTTATTTGTTTCTCCAAGTACAACTTGTTTTTTTTCTGAACTAATTCGGTAACTGAAATTTGCAGGATCTCCGCAAACCATGCATATTGCATTGACTTTTGTAATATATTCAGCATCTATTAAAAGTTGAGGCATGGGACCAAAACTATTTGCTAAAAAGTCTTTTTCAAGTCCAGCGATTACAATCCTTTTCCCTTTTTGTGCTAAATTTTGACAAACATTAACAATGGAATTATCAAAAAACTGTGCTTCATCAATTCCAAAAACATCTGCAGATTTTTCATACTCTAAAATGGTTTTAGTATTAGAAACTTGAATTGATTTAATTTTTCTTTGATTGTGAGAAACTATGTAATCCTCTGCATATCTATCATCAGACATGGGTTTGAATATTGCAACTCTTTGTTTTGCGATTTGTGCTCGAACTAATCTACGTATAAGTTCTTCAGTTTTACCGCTAAACATTGGTCCACATATCACCTCTATCCAGCCTGAATTAATTGGTGTTAATGTCATTTATTTAATTTTATCCATTTCATTAATTGTTGCCATTACTTTTATTATAATCAGATCAATGGCTTTTTTATTATGACTACCTTCTGGAATTATGATGTCTGCATGTTTTTTTGTTTTAGCAACAAATTTTTCATGCATTGGTCTTACTGTTTTTTTATATTGATTAATAACAGAAGTTAGAGTTCTATTACGTTTATTCACATCTCTTTTTATTCTTCTCATTATCCTAATGTCATCTGCTGTTTCAATAAAAATTTTCAGATCCATTAAATTTCGTATTTCGGGATCATGTAATGTGAAAATACCTTCTAAAATGATTGTTTTAGGTGGAATGAAAATATGTGTATTTTTTTTACGTGTGTGCGTAGAAAAGTCATATTCAGGCATTACAATTTGTTTGCCATCTGATAATTCAGTAAGATGCTTTTTCATTAACATAAAATCTATTGCATTGGGGTGATCAAAATTGTTGATAGATCTTTCCTCTAGACTTATTTTCGATAGATCTTTATAATATGAATCTTGTTGAATAATTTTTATTTCTTTTGAATTAAAACT
>CAZQYT010000019.1:1342-10098 GCA_964597475.1 uncultured bacterium
AGAAGCAATTGCTTTAGCTATGCTTGTTTTTCCCGATCCAGTTCCACCTGCTATTCCAATTATGTACATTATTATTTATTATCCAAATGGGTATGGTAGTAATTCTGTAATTGAATATTTTTTATAATTACTTGATGCATTAGAAATATAGATTGGGATGTCTTTAGCATATTCATATAGTATCTGCCTACACGAACCACAAGGGAATGCACCATCAGACGTTACAAGTGCAATTGCCATGAATGATTCGTGGCCTTGCGCTAATGCTGAAAAAATTGCCACTCTTTCAGCACAAAGAGTAGTAGGGTAAGCTTTTGATTCAACATTACATCCTAAGACTATGATGTCATTTTTCACATGCAATGCTGCTCCAACTTTATAGTTGCTATATGGAGCTTTGGCTCTTTTTTGGGCAATATATGCATGTTCAATTAATTTTTCAGGAGACATTTTTCATTTTCATTATTATGTTATTTAATATTAAAAATTCCTTTTTTAATGGAAATATTTCCTACTCTATCTTTTGCTTCTATGTATAACTCATGTGCTCCTACATTAAGTCTATTTTTTAAAGGGTATCTAACTTTTTTTTGATAAGAATTATATTCAAAAATAACATGTTTTCCATCTAATTTCATGGAAATATCTTTTTCTGCATCAATGCCTGAAAATTCATCAGTTATGAAAAAAGAAATATGTTTGATGTCTGACGAAAAATATGTGCCATTTATTTCTGGTAAGAGTGATGAAAATTGTGGTGGAGTATCTTCATTTATTATTGCAAAGGTTTCACCAGATAAAATTTTAGTAATTAAATAAGTACTATCCTCATTGAATATTGATGGCATGTAATTCCATGTATTTTTATTGTTGTTATAATAATATATGCTTGCATATTCAGGAAAATGATTTTTTTCAAGGGAAATTTCCAATTGAATTTCTTTTTCATATGGAATTAAATTCGGTTGAATTTTATATGCATTGCTAATCAAAATTCCAGATTTTGGCTTTGGAACATCTATTAATTCTACCCAGATAAATGTTGTGTCATAAAATGTATTTTTTTCTCCTTTTATGATTATTTTATTTTCTAATAATGAAAAGTTGAAATCCGATTCAGGAATAATGGTTTTACCCCATAAATTCATTGAAAATATTTCATCGGACTTTGACTCTTTTAAATGCATATTTATTTTTGAGACATTTTCTAATTCTATTGGTGAAAATATTCTTGTAGAGTATTGAAAAGGTGTACTTTTTTCTATTGTATGGCGATAGGATTTATTGTTTATTTCAAAAGTTAAAAAAGCATTTTTTTTTGATGGAGTTTCCTCATCAAAAACAATGAAAATACCATGGTCATAATGTTTTAGGCTTATTTTTCCATTTGAATTGATTAGTTCTTTATTTGGAATGAAAAAAAATGGTTTGCTTTTAACTCCATTGTCATTGATTGTAGAAAGTTCGATTATGTCTAATGGGTAACGTATTTCTGAAATTTTAAATACATTATTTTCAAGAGTTTCATGATTTAGTCTTTTACGATATTTTTTATCATACCTGCTATTTAAATGAAAAAGAGGTTTAATTGTATTTTTAGAGTCAAATTTAATTAAACAATCAATATCACAATTGATAGTAAAGTCATCCGTGTTTGTTATTAAGCCATGAAACAATATGAATTTCAAAATAGTTTCATTTTTCGAATAATCAAATACTTTGACCATGATATGTGAAAATTCATTTTCTTTACTTATTAATTGATTTTTTGAATCATCATTTATGAATGAAAGACTTTGATTTCCATGGCGAGTAAATAAGTGATAGAATTTTCCTTCCCCTTTTCTTGCTAAAGAATAATTTTTTTCAGTATATAATTTGTTTGAATCTGCCCATTTCATGTCATCATATTTCATTGAATAAATCAATTGATCATCTTGATATAGTTCGATTGCATAGATTCCAAAATTAAATTCTTGATTTGTTATTCTATCATGGGTATTCAAGGCAATTCCAATTGAGCCATTGATGTTAATTGTGTCCATCATAATAAAATTATTGTCATTGATTTTTTTTACTTTAAAAATAGTTTCTTCAGAAATACCATTGACATGTGAATTTCTATTAAATGGAATTAATGCAACAGCATTAATTATGGGCGAGATGTCATCTTTAATGGATAGGCCCGTAATGAATGGATTGATTGGTTGTTGATTTTCATCTCTAATTTCAAAATGAAGGTGGGGGCCTGATACCCCCCCAGTATCACCAGAATAACCGATAATGTCACCTTTTTTAAATATGTGGTTAGGTTCTTTAAAATAATGATCTATGGTATATTTCCCGTAATATTCATGTAACGCACTTACTAAATTGTCTATTTCAGGTATAAAATGATCTAAGTGTGCATATACTACAGTATTTCCATCATGTAAAGTTAAATAGAGTGTTTTTCCATATTTCTTAGAGCTGGTTTGGATTCTAGAGACGTATCCATCATCTATTGCTTGCAAGGGGTAACCTATTTCGCCAAAAGTACGAATGTCTATTCCCGTATGGTATCTACCAGGCCTTTCTTCACCAAAAACTGCTGTTAATGCCTTTTCTGCCTTGACTGGCCAAAGATAATCTTGGCAATATATGGAAGAAATTAAAAAGATCCACGTTGAAAGATTTTTTTTCAAATCATGGATTATATTTTTTTTATTCTGGAACAAATTAAAATTATTTTGTTAGTTTAACTTTTCATTTCTACCTTTGTAAATTATCTATCATTATGAGTGTGAAACTACTCAAATTACAGCTTCGTATTTATTATTGGATAATTACAGGTAAAATGAGCAAACTAAGCTCTCGGTTATTTTTGTCTTTTAAAAAAGGTAAAGCAAGTAAGATTCTTATTATTTTTCCCATGGATGAATCTTCTTTTCGAGTAGCTAATTATGCATTTCGTGAATTAGGTCAGAATATTGAATCACAAAGAAGTATTAAGTACATCATAAAAGAGCAATTTAAGGATCTATTTCATTTGCATTCTGGTACATTGATTATGGTAAAGAATTCTGAAAGTGATAAAGTTCTTTCAGACGAAAAACAAATTTTAGAACAAATTCAAAATACAAGATATGATGCCATTATTGATTTGAATTCTAATTTTCATTTAGGCATTGCTAGACTTGTTAGTTTTTTAAAAGGGGATATGAAAATAGGTTTTTTAAATCCATTTTCCGATTTTTTTTATAACATTCAATTAGATATTAGTAAGTCAGGCATAATGGAAAAAGGGTATAAGCAAATTAATATTATGTTAGAGTCATGATATTTACAGTATTCGAAAATCAAGAACAATCTTTATTATTTCCACTTAATCAAATTAAGGCATCTTTTGAATTACATTGTGGGGCATTTACAAATCTTGAAAGAATAAAAAATAGTATTGATGCAAATGATGAAATTCATCTATTTGTTCGTGATGAATTAAAACAGGTTGTTCAAAGACGTCATCCAGGCTTAAAGGTGAATCCTGATATTTTATCTGAAGGCATTTGGTTGAATGGGGCTGCAATTTGGTCTAAAAATTCCATTAAGGAGATAGTTTCTCCCAAAACATATACTAATAAAGGTGAAATACTGGCATTACATTGTGAGAAATCAATTCCTTTTGAAATTGCATTGGATTATATGCAACAATCTGCATCAGTATCAATTGAACTTCATATTCCATTCATTCATAATTCTTGGGATTCAATTTTTTTACAATCAAAAATGATTTCACAGGATGCCTTTCATTTTATTGATTTTCATCATGGGAAAATACATCCATCTGCCATTATGGAAAATGGAGATAATATTTTCATTGGGAAAAATGTAGAAATTAGGCCTGGAGTGATTTTAGATGCTAGTTCTGGCCCTATCATATTATCTGATAATGTATATATAGATGCTGGAGCAATAGTTCAAGGTCCTGTTTTTATTGGCAGTTCATGTGTTATTAATCCTGGTTCTAAATTGAGAAAAAATATTAGTTTAGGCCCCCTATGTAAGGTTGGAGGTGAATTAGAGGATTGTATTTTTGAAGGTTACTCTAATAAACAACATGATGGTTTCTTGGGACATTGCCATATTGGTGAATGGGTGAATTTAGGAGCAAATACTAATAATAGTGATTTAAAGAATAATTATGGATTAGTTAGAATGCAAGTTAAAGAAGATGAAATTAAAACAGAGCATCAATTTTTAGGTTCCATTATAGGAGATTATGTTAGAACTGGAATTTCAACAATGCTAAACACAGGCACGGTGATTGGATTGGGAGCAAATGTATTTGGAAGTAATTTTCAACCTAAATACATTTCACCATTTAGTTGGGGAAAAGATGATAAAACAGAATTAAATAAATTTTTTCAAATCATTGAAACAATGAAAAAAAGACGCAATATTGAGTTAGATGAATCAGAAAAAGAGCTTTTGTTAAAAATTTATGATTTAAATTAATTTTTTTTACAAAATATCTTGTATCTTTTATTAACTAAAAATAAGTTTCTAGCCTTGAATTTAGGAGAAAAAAATGGCTTTTGAAGGGTTGATATGTCCAGCATGTTCAAATTCATTAGATGAATCAATTTTAGAAGAAAATATGATTTGTCCACATTGTAGTACGAATTTGAAACAGAAAAAATTTCTTGCATTTTTAGAATATCTCATGATGCAAGGATTGGTAACTAACATTGATTTTTTTGACCAAACCCTATATGGTGATGAAATTAAATTGACGGATGAAGAAAAAGAACAGACTGATGAAACTAATCCTGATGATTATGAAGATAAAGCTAGTAATATGGATTTAATAGAAGAAACACCTGATTTAAAGGAAGTTACTACAGATGAGGAAGAATTTAGACATTGGGAAGGTTTAGAAGAAGATTGGGAAGAATTTAATAAAAAAGAAAAATCAGATAAACAAAAATAAAGGTTTTTATGGATAAGGAATCTAAAAAGAAACATCAAATTAAAATTGAGTTAGATGATAACATTGGTCAAGGGGAATATGTAAACTTTGCTGTTGTTACACATTCTCCAGCAGAATTTGTAATGGATTATATACGAGTTCTTCCTGGTATGACTAAATCTAAAGTTAAATCAAGAATCATCATGGCGCCAATGCATGCAAAAACACTCATGATGGCATTGCAAGATAATATCAATAAGTATGAAAATAAATTTGGTGAAATAAAAATTCCAAAAAATACTGCCATTGGTCAAGGCCTAAAGTTGCCTGATGATGTTCTGCCAAATTAATATTAGTGTTTAAAATAATTCCAAGTTTTAATTAGTATTAATCCGTAGATCGCTCCCAGAATGCAGCCAAATAATATGTCTGATGGATAATGTACTCCTATGTAAACTCTAGAATACATGATTAGAATTGCAAATCCCCAAAACACTAATTTTAAATTTTTATAAATTGAAGATAATACCATTGCTAGCAGTGCATTATTTGCAGCATGGTTAGAAGGAAAAGATTTGTGCAATCCACTTGGTTTTACCAAATGATTTATGTCTTCAGGATTCATTACCATGAATGGTCTAGGTCGCAAGACAGTTTTTTTGATTAACAATCCTGTTTGATCTACCAAGATGATCCCTATTGGTATTAATAGGATTAATTTCCATCTATTTTTTTTGTCGAAAATGATCGTTAAAATCCATGCGATTAGAAGATATGGTAAAATATGTTTTGTATGATGAAAAAATGGCATGATGTTATCAAAAAAGGGATTTGATAAATATCCATTTATGAAATGAAAAAAAAATAGGTCAATTTTTATAAGAATGTTGATCATGGGTTGATTATATTAAAATGTTGATGTTAGTCGCATTATGATTTGTTGTCCCATTTTTGCTCCTCCTATTAATTCTTTGTGTTCATCATTCATAAAATTTAAGGCAGTTATGCTTAATTTCAGATTTTTTGCAACAAGGTAATTATAGTATAAATCAAAGATGTCATATGGGCCAATAATTCCAGACCAAATGCCGTCATTCCAAGTAAATTCATTAACATGTCTATAATGAATTCCAATTTCTCCAATGGCTGATCCCCATTTTATGCTACCGTTCCATTTCCATTCTGGTGCATTTATGGGGTCATTTTTTTTAGTTAGCTTATTGTAAAATTTTGTTGTTCCGTACCATGAGATATTTCCATTTAAAATGAGATTAAATTCTGGAATCATATGTGTTATACTCATATCTAAACCTTGCATCCAAACATTTCCATAATTCATGGGACTTAATACAAGGTGTGGGGGAGCATATGCAACACCAGGCACTTCCCAGTTTTCTCCATTCGTATTTAACATTGAAATCATTTCTGATTCATTTAGTCCATTAACTTTATATTCATCTACTCCAACTGCGTCAAAGAAAGCAGCATTGATGGGATTACCTTGAGGGTCAAAGTACTTGAATTCACCAGTAGAGCCTGTAACCATGACGTCTTGAGGATGATAAATAATGTAATTTGATGAATCATGAATATTTGGATAATTTATGAAACCCCACTCTCCTGGATCAGCCCAACAAGGATCATTTACAGTTGGATTAGGAGGGCAATTTCCATCCAAATCAGTTTGATCCCAACCAAATTCAGATGCCCAGATTACCCAATCACCATCATCATCTTTTCCATTCCATGCAGTACCATAAGGAGGATTTGAATTGAA
Organism: uncultured bacterium; assembly: GCA_964597475.1. Lineage (GTDB taxonomy): Bacteria > Fidelibacterota > Marinisomatia > SCGC-AAA003-L08 > D37C17 > JAYZCM01. Next base: position 8,068 of record CAZQYT010000019.1, read on the forward strand.
ATCATTTACAGGTAAAATGCCTTGTATGCTTAGACTAGGGTCATCTCGTATTACGACAATTGGAGTTATGAATGTGGGGGGACTAAAGAAATCTTCATAATAGCTTAAATAGTAATCCATTGAAAGTTGAGTTCTATTTCCTAAAAATCCTTTATAACCTAATTCCAATGTTTGAATTTTTTCAGTTTTAATTGGTTCTATATTTGGAATGTTAAATGATTCTTCTGGTGAATATAAAATGCCATCTCCATTTAATTCTGGAATATAAATTAAATATCTTGAAGTATCTAGTGGAATCATATCTTTTGGGGCGGCTTCATCTTGAATGTTAAAAAAGTATGGAGCACCATTAACACGTTCTGAATATGGATCTACTTCGCATCCACTACCATCAAAACCAGAAAAGTAAGTGTCTTCAAATGAACTTAATGTATTAAATAAGCTGTCCCCATTATTATTAGTATAATAAAAACCTGGATTTGAAATAGTTATATCTTTAGAACCCGAACAAGATTCTCCTACTCGGCAATATGGGGTTCCATCCTTATTTCCTCTTAGATATACATCAAGAATGCCTTGTTTCCTTATGAATAAATCGGTATATAATGTGATAGCATTAGGCGTATTGAATGCTTTTCCATATGTAATTCTAAATGAAGACCTTTCATTTGGTTTGTATATGAAACCAAGTTTAGGTGAAAATTGTAATCCTTCATCAAGGAGGTCATGTTTGTCAAGCCTGGCAGCGGTTATCAATTCAAATCTACTTGTACCAAACAGCTCTGTTTTTGTCTGAAAATAAAATCCATATTCATTTGATATTGGGTTGTCATATTCATCCTTTTCATCAATACCTTCTCCGCATTTCCAAGGGATTCCATCTTTTATGCCTGGCGAATCTGGTTCCCCATCAAATATGCCAGTTACCAATCCATCATCACATTTTTTTTCATCAATCAATCCATCTCCATCATTATCAATTCCATCTTTAATAAGCCAATCATTATCACCATCATTATCGTAACCGTTTGGACCATCATTTAAAATTGATCCATTTGTAGAAGGAATAGTTTTAAAGTAATCTAATCCCCAGACCAATTTAGTATTGATGACATCCATGATGTTATTTTTTTGGATTTGAAAAGCATAATTTTTTGATTCGTCATGGATTATTTTTCCTTCATTATAGCTACGAGTTTTTCCAGAAAAACTTTGATTTGTATAAAACTGAGCATACCAGTCATTATATCTACCTCTAATTTGATGGTATGTGTATTCAAAGCCATCTGCTAAATAACGACTTGTCCCAGTTACTTGCTGAGTTTTTGTCCATGCATATCCTCCTTGATATGTCATATTCATGTTTTTATTAAGATCATAATCTAGGCGAAATTCCATTTTATAATTTTCTACTTCAAAATCAGGGTAATCATTAAGACCATCACCATTCATATCACTCACATATTGAAAATCATCAACATAATCAGGAGGAGTATATTGCCCATCACCATTTGTGTCAATATATTCTTCTCCGTGATTCCATATACCATTCCCCATTGATTCACTCCAACTTGGGTCATCATTACAGATGCTTAAATCTTCATTGCATTCAGTCCATTGTTCACCTTCGAATCCATATATTCCATCTCCAGTATCGAATATGTTGTCATTTTCACCAGCATCCATTGGAATAAAAATCCCATCATTATTTTCATCAATGATCTCTTCTCCTTCATCCCAGATGCCATTGGTTGGTGGCCATACATCCATGTAATCATTTTCATTTGGCATTATATATGTGTCTTGAGTAGGCTCACCCCAGGAAGCTAGATTGACAATCCCATCACCATCATCTACCCATCCATCACCTGGTTGCCAGATTCCGTCTCCCTCAGTGCCATCAGCATCAGCACATGTGTAATTGAGGTCTCCGGGACAAATACCATCTAATCCACAGTCATTAGCATCATCAAAACCACCAAGTTGAGTTAGACGTTCTCCCATTTGGAACGTGTTATCACCAGCCATGTC